>CAIZGG010000473.1 GCA_903932425.1 uncultured beta proteobacterium
AAAAAACCTTCGGTTAAGAAAATTCTGAATTTCAAGTAGTCGGACATTGCAAAGACAAAGAGCGACGACATTCGATTATGTAGGCGTCGGCGCTTCAGTCATCCGCGATACTGCGACACGCTACATAATCAGCGCTTCAGGCTCTCGGTAGATCGAGAACTTGAAGCGCGCGTCGAGACCTCATTAAATCATCGACCAGCCATGACTCACGACAATAGATTGCCCGGTTAGTGCATTGGTTTCAAAGCCTGCAACAAAGGCAACGGTGTTGGCGATGTCTGCAGTCGTCGTAAATTCGCCGTCTACAGTTTCTTGCAAAAATACTTTCTTGATCACATCTTCTTCACTCATGTTGAACAAGGCGGCTTGTTCGGGGATCTGTTTATCAACCAAGGGTGTGCGAACAAAACCTGGGCAGATCACATTGGTGCGCACACCGCGTGGGCCGCCTTCCTTGGCGATTGCGCGTGCAAGACCAAGTAACCCATGCTTCGCAGTGATGTAGGCTGATTTTAATTTTGAGGCCTGATGTGAATGCACTGAGCCCATATAAATGATCGAGCCACCGCGGCCGCTGTCGTACATGTGTTTGATCGCTGCCTTTGTCGTTAAGAAGGCGCCGTCAACATGAATCGCCATGATTTTTTTCCAATCAGCGTACGGAAACTCTTCGATTGGGTGAATGATTTGAATGCCGGCGTTTGAAACGAGAATGTCGATACTGCCAAATTCTGCGACTGCGTAATTCACGCCTGCATTGACGGCGTCTTCATCGGTGACATCCATCACAACACTGATCGCGCGACCGCCTTCTTTGATAATTTCGGCAACAACCAACTCAGAGGCTGCTGGGTTGAGGTCTGCAACGACGACAGCTGCACCTTGACGAGCTAAAGTGAGTGCGCATTCACGACCGATGCCGCTTGCCGCTCCTGTAATTAAGGCGACCTTGTGTTTAACTGACATGTGAAGCTCCTGAAAAGTGAATCAAAATTGACTTAAGTGAGTAAGGTTAAAGTCGGCTGGTGCGTGCCGTAAATATTTAGTATAGAGCGCCTCATGTGGCAGCCTCTGTTGCGCCAGGCCTGACCTGCGCTTTTTCGTAAATCACTTCAATTTCTTCGTTAATGAGTACGATCGAACGCTGCAGTTGCTTAAGTGGGTAGGTCAAGTCTGGAAAGGTACCGTCAAGCAAAGCTTTCGGAACTGGCGGAGTCGCACGCTCGGGTGCGGGTAGTAATTGGGGCAGCAGAGCTGTCAAAAACGCCATACTGTCTGCGGGGATTCTTGGCGAGTTCATGAGGACCGTGGTGACAGCCGAGATTTGCGACGCCAGCATGTGATTTTGCATCACGATATTATTGAGTTCAATCACATGCCATTGGCGGGACTTTGGCTCTAGGATCATGCGATGAAACGCTTCGGCGAAGTTCGCGAGGGCTACATGCACATTTTTTCTGGCTAAGCGCAGATTGAAGTCCGCACGTTTGACTTCGAGTGCTGTAGCGTTTGTCTCACGCGCCTCTAGCTGTGCCAATGCAGCGCGCAGGTATTCGCGATTGGCCGAGATCGACGCGCGCATCAGCGAAGGCATAAACTGCGCCTCCCACCACGGCAGGATGTAACTGCAAGCAAAGGCAATCACCGACCCCAAGAAAGTGTCAAGTGCGCGATCAGCAATGATTGTTGTAGCGCCTGGCTCAAGAAAACTAAAGGCCAGAAGGACGGCATTCGTATTGAACGCCGACGCTACTAAGTAATTAATCTGCAACATGCCGCCACCAATGATGGTTGACAGCACCATCAAGGCAAACAGCCAGGTTTCGTGCTGGGTAGCGTACAGAATGCCAAAGGCAAGCCCGCAACCCAACAGGGTGCCGAATAATCGCCAGCCGTTGCGCTGGCGCGTCAGGGCAAAGCCCGGCTTCATGATGATAAGCACCGTCAACAAAATCCAATAACCTTGACGGGCTAACGCAGGGATCAGCGCAGAGAGTGCAAGGGCGATCCCCGCGGCAAGCGTCACGCGTAGTGCATAGCGGCAAAACGGTGAGTCAAGTCGTAAATTACTGGTGATCAAGCGCGGTCTGTATTGTTGGCGCGATAAAAACTGCGTAAGAGAGCGGTCGATTTTGACGGCATCGAGCAGTTGGGCATGACTGTCGCGCCGCGTGGCCACAATCATACGATCGATTATTTTTGCGCTATTGCGCAGGCGCCGCAAAATTTCGATACATAAAGAATAGAGTTCAGGGTCTTTTTGCGGTAACCCGTCGCTGTGCATTTGTTGAATTTCAAACTCAAGTGCGCGCAACTCTGCTTTGACGCTACTACGCTGCGAGGCGGTATGTTCACGCGCCACGGCAAGTGCGATGCGCTCAAGATCGCCTGCCATTTTGTGTAGCGCGTCGCGCATGAACAACAAGGCATCGGTACCTTCCAGTTTTTGCCGTAAAAAAGCGTAGTCGGTGCGTGTAGCGACGAGCAGGTCAAGAATCGCAATCATTTCAACGAACAGATTCCAAAGCATCACCCGGTTCGAGTCGCTCTGCGCCTGCTCGGTCGCTAGCCCCCGCAGCACCATGTCGCGTGCACCCTGATGTTTGTCTGTCATGTCGGACTGGCAGACAATCAGCTTGCGATAGCTTTCTTCAAGGTCTTGATCCAGGTCGTACATGTCGGCGCGCCGTGCGATGTAGTCTGCGGTGGCAAAGAGGGCAACCGACAGTGCTTGCTCTTTTTCGCGCAATTGCATTGCCCGGCTGACTGAGTAGCTAAACAGTGTGTAGAACAGACCACCACCCAAAGAGGTCAGGGCGTGTACCCAGACCTCTTGCGTTGAAAGTGCGTTATGCAGCGTGACGGTCATGAGCAATAAACAGGCAAAGCCAATTTGCCCACCCTTTTTGCCATATACGGCTAGCATCGAAAAGGCAAAACATTGCCCCATCACAACGACCCAACTTAAAAGCGGATGAGAAGACGCCAGTCCGGTGATCGTGACGGTTAGGGTGCTTAAGACCGTGCCGCCCAACATCTCGCGCGCCCGATGCTCGTGGGGCCCTGGCTGATCGATAAACGCTACGCACAGTGCACCAAAGGTTGCGACGAGGCCGCTGGCATACCAGCCAAAGACCCCGCCCAAGATCGCGATAGGCAGCAAAATCCCGGCTGCACGCCTTACGCCACTATAAAAATGGTGGCTAAA
>CAIZGG010000474.1 GCA_903932425.1 uncultured beta proteobacterium
AGGCGTAAATGGTCAGCCATCCATTGCTTGCGAGCCGAGAGTACGGGTAGCTCGGCCTTAAGCTCAGAACCAATGCACTCGCCTTGCGCCAAGCGCACTAAGACCTCAGGTTCGCGTCCTGAGGCAATCACCGTGTGTGCGCCACTACGGGCCGCCCGTTTGGCCGCCAGAATTTTTGTGAGCATGCCTCCCTTGCCTAGGCCACCGCCGGTGCTGCCTGCCATGGCTTCTAGTGAGGCATCGCCCGCTAAGCCGTGTGACACAAACAAGGCCTCGGGATTCTTGCGAGGGTCTGAATCATACAAACCGCGCTGATCGGTCAAGATGATCAAGGCGTCGGCTTCGATGAGATTGGTGACCAGTGCGCCAAGGGTGTCGTTATCACCCACGGCGATCTCTTCGGTTGCAACGGTATCGTTTTCATTCACGATAGGCACTACACCTAAGCGCAGTAGTGCAAACAGCGTTGAGCGCGCGTTCAGGTAGCGTTGGCGATTGGCTAAGTCTTCGTGGGTCAGCAAAATCTGGGCGGTGCGTAGGTTGTGCTTTGCGAAGGCAACCTCGTAAGCTTGGGCCAGGCCCATTTGCCCTACGGCGGCGGCGGCCTGAAGTTCGTGCATCAAGCTAGGTCGCTTGGCCCAGCCTAAACGCGCCATGCCTTCGGCGATCGCGCCGCTTGATACCAAGACGACTTGTTTGCCCTGCGATCGGAGAGCCGCGATCTGACTCGCCCAATGTGCCACGGCCTCGCGATCGATGCCTTGGCCGTCGTTTGTGACCAGCGATGAGCCGACTTTCGCCACCAGCCGAGAGGCAGAGGCGATGACAGACGGCGAACTAGAAGAGGCTGCAGAGGAAGACGTCATCTCAAATTCAATCAACGCTTAAAAACATCGCAAAGTATAAAGGCTGTGACCGCCGATGCCGCTCAGCCACGAGCCCCACAGGCCCTAACTGTGATGCTCTGCACGTTATAGATGAGCGCGGTGGGTAGTAAATGCTGGTAGGTGCTGACCGATTATTTATTTTTCAGGCGACGCTGGCCGCTGATCAGCAGCGCTGCGAGTGTCATCAAACCGCGGATCTGCTGCCACAAACGTGCCATCGGCTAAATCTTCGGCGATATTGTCTTCTTGGCGGTAGGCGTCGATTGCGTTTTGTAGGTCCCAGATCAGCTGTTGTGTGCCGTCACCAGATAAGGCCGAAATGGCGAATACCGGTCCTTTCCATTTATATTCTTTACAGAAACGCTTTTTAACCGCCTCGGGGTCTGTGACTACATCAAGCTTATTGAGTACCAGCCAGCGAGGTTTGTTGTAAAGGGCTTCGTCATACAGGCGAAGTTCTTCAACGATCGCACGTGCTTCGCCGACAGCGCGGGCCACTGCATCTTCGTCGGGATCGTGCGAGGACACATCTACCAAATGCAGCAAAATGCGTGTGCGGGTGAGATGGCGTAAGAACAAATGCCCCAAACCGGCACCTTCAGAGGCACCTTCGATCAAACCCGGAATATCAGCGACCACAAAGCTGCGAGACTCTGAGGTGCGCACAACCCCTAAGTTTGGATGCAATGTCGTAAAGGGGTAGTCGGCAATTTTGGGGCGTGCGTTTGAGATACGGCTGATCAGCGTTGATTTGCCGGCGTTCGGCATACCGAGCAGACCCACATCGGCTAACACTTTGAGCTCGAGGCGCAGGCGCCGTTGTTCGCCGTCTTTGCCGGGAGTCCATTGCTTGGGCGCGCGATTCACGCTTGATTTGAAATGAACGTTTCCTAAACCGCCTTCACCGCCTGCGGCCAGGGTGACCTGCTGACCGTGACGGTTCAGGTCAAAGAGTTCTTCGCCGGTTTCGGCGTCATAAATAATGGTGCCAACCGGTACGCGCAACGTAATGTTGGCTGCGGCTGCCCCATACTGGTCTGAGCCACGGCCATGTTCACCACCTTTCGCAAGGTGTTTACGGGCATAACGGTAGTCAATGAGGGTGTTGATGTTGCGGTCGGCAATGGCAAATACCGAACCGCCTCGACCGCCATCCCCACCATCGGGTCCACCCTTTGGGATGAATTTTTCACGGCGAAAGCTGTGCGCGCCATTTCCGCCTTTTCCGGCAATGACTTCAATGGTGGCTTCGTCGACGAATTTCATAGGGCAATGGTACCGTGAAAAGAAAAAGCCCTGCCGCTTGCGACAGGGCTTTTAAAACTAAAAAGCAGCTTACTCAGCCGAAACGATCGAAACCGTTGACTTGTTGAGCTTGCCTTGAACTGAAAATTTGACGTGACCGTCAATCAGCGCATACAGGGTGTGGTCTTTACCCAAACCCACGTTTGTGCCGGGATGAAACGTTGTACCGCGCTGACGCACGATGATTGAACCGGCCGGAATCAACTCGCCGCCGTAGGCTTTAACGCCCAA
>CAIZGG010000475.1 GCA_903932425.1 uncultured beta proteobacterium
GTCCTAACGATTAGTTGATCCCTATGAGTAAGCGTGATTCTGAGAGTTCAGACCATCTTGCAGCGCTTGATGGTTTTCGTGGCGGTCTGGCGCTTTGGGTGTATTTCGGGCACCTCTCATTAGCAGTTGGGTACGTCAATTATTTTCTAGCCATACATGCGTTAGCCGTTGATCTATTCATGGTGCTATCCGGGTTTTTGATGATTTATACCTGGAAAGGCAGCCATCAGCCAACGCACAGCTTTTTTAGGTCGAGTGTCAGGTTCTATTTGGCAAGGCTTTTTAGAATTGCGCCGCTCTATTACGCGCTTTTATTGCTTTGCTATATATTTTTGCCGCAACTGAATCAAATGCATGATGATGCGCTCAAGCTGATCCCGCCGCCCTGGATACAAGATTTGACAGGGTACGATCCAAAAAGTGGGTGGGTGTTTGACAGTTGGCGGTGGTTGTATTTGCACCTTAGTTTTGCCTTTGGGGTTGTGCCAGGCATGGAGGCGAGTACGCCATTACCGGATTGGAGTCTGTCGCTCGAGATGCAGTTTTATTTGATTTTTCCGGTGCTGTTACTTGTGTTGGGAGGTGGTTCTTGGGCGTTGTTGGCCTTGGCGATCGGCGCCGCTATCCTTGCTTGGTTTGCGCCGGCTTTATTTGGTTCGTATTTAACTCCGGGTTCGCTGACGCACTTTGGGCAGCCTAGCATGCTGGCGTATCGGTTAAATGCCTTTTTAGCGGGAATGATATTGGCGTTTTGGTTGCGAACAAAGCGGTCGCAAGCACCATCGCGTTTTGTCAACGTAGTAACGGTGCTGGCAATTGCGATTTGCCTTTTGCCGCTCAGTAAACCCGTGATTTTGATTTACCTTGTTTTTGCGGCCTTGATCTTTGAAAAGATCCCGCCCCTGAATTGGCTGTTAAGTCGCAAGCCTTTCAAAATCTTGGGTGATATTTCGTACTCAATCTACTTGGCACACTTGTTGGTCGTGATTCCTGGTGTGTATTGGCTGCTACAGTCTTCAGCCTTTATAGGCTTGAGTCCAATCGCAAAGTTTGCTTGTGCGGTTAGTTTGACGTGCCCTGTTGTGCTTGTGGCCTCGTATGTGTTGCATCAGTGGGTCGAGCAGCCAGGTATTCGGCTCGGTACATATTTGAGTAAAAAATTTGGCTTTAGCTAAAAGGAGTAGGACGGGCTTAGCTGTTTTTAACGGCAGGTATAACAGCAGTTCGACTTGGGCTAAACACGATGATAGCCAAACTTTATATCACTTGATATTTATTGCAGCATACGTTCAAGCTCAGACACACACACGTCTTTAGAAAAATGTTTGATCGCGTACTCGCGACCGCGCTGGCCAATCTCGCTAAACGCTGCTTCGCCTGCAAGCAGACGCTTCATCACCTGAACACAAGCTCGTACATCTGCAGAATTCTCTGAAACACCACACTGGGCCTGTGCAATCAGTTCGTGTGCATCGCTGTGGGTATGCAAAAAAGCAGCGATGGGCAAGCCTGCCGCCATATGACCTAATATTTTTCCGGGTACAACGGGCGTTTGATTTTGTGGGCTTAAACACACTAAGCCAATGCTGCAGGCGTTAAGCAAA
>CAIZGG010000476.1 GCA_903932425.1 uncultured beta proteobacterium
AGAAAAAGGTGGCGAACCAATCGGCCCTCTTGACACACTCATTGCTGCGCACGCTTTAAGTATGGACGCTCTTTTAATTACCAACAACATAAAAGAGTTTGCCAAAGTACCAAAACTTAAACTCGACAACTGGGTCGCATAGGCTGCTGGTTCGTCTAACTTAAGCACTTCAGGGCACATAGTAGGTTGAGCACGCGACCTCAACCGGCGATTGTTGCCGGTGGCCAGCCGTGCGAATTTTCGGAGCCCGGCCGGTTCTTTAGCCACCACGACCAGTCACGCGGCAGCAGCGAGAAAGGGTCTTCGTGAGCAAGCTCACGCGCCGCCCAGATTGGCCAATGCGGGTTAGCAAGTGCTGGTCGCCCGAGAAACACTAAGTCGACAAGTTCTTCGCGTATCACCTGGTTCGCCACTGCAGGTTGCCCTAGGTTCCAGCTAACCGCCACCGGAATTCCGACCTCTCGACGGACGCGACTGCCCCGCTCTACCATGAAGGCAGCGCGAGAGAAGGGAGGCTCGCGCATGTTGTCGGTGTTCAGACCGACGCTCAAGTCCGCCAGATCAAGGCCGTGGTCCTTCAACTGCGCGACCGCCCAGACCGCTTCATCAAACTGCACGCCGTCTTCGTGATAATCATCAGTCACCAGACGCATCGTGAGCGGTAGGCGCTCAGGCCAAACGGCACGCACCGCATCCAACGCCTCGCGATGAAATCGCAGCCGATTCTCGAGCGTTCCGCCGTAAGCATCCGTACGTTGGTTTGCCAGGGGTGAGAAAAAACTCGCGCCGAGATAACCGTGCGCGAAGTGCATCTCTAGCCACTCGAAGCCAGCCGCGAGGGCCCGTTTTGCGGAGGCCGCATAGGCTCGGTGTAAGGCATGAATCTCTTCAACGATGAGCTCGTGCACGGGATATGGGAAACGCCCGCCATACGGAATGGGCGAGGGACCGCGCACCTGCCAGCCATCGGGATGGTCCGGGGCGATTTGTAGCTTGCCTTCCCAAGGCTTTTGCTCGCTTCCCTTGCGACCCGTATGGCCCAGTTGAATGGCCGGGACCGCCCCCATGTCCTTGATCATCCTGACTACACGAGCCATGCTTTCGATCTGCTCGTCTTCCCACAACCCAGCACACGCGGTGCTGGTGCGGCCGTCGGGTGTGATGGCGATCTGTTCGGGGAAGACCAAGCCGAAGCCGCCGGCTGCACGCGAGCCCAGCAGCATCAGGTGGAAATCGTTCATCTTCCCATCTGGCTCAGACCGATACATCGTCATCGGCGACATCGCGATGCGATTGCGTAGCGTGACACCCTTGAGCGTGTAAGGTGTGAACAAATCAGGCATGGAGGTGCTTCCTTGGTCGGTACGATATGTAAACCATGTGTTCGGTACAAACTGTAAACCATGTGTCCAGAACGGACCTGAAATTTTTGGCTCCCCAACCTAGACTCGAACCGGGAACCTGCGGATGAACTATCTGTTAAAACTAACTCAGCGACGCAGCAATGCGACGGTCCGCTTGAGTAACGAACTGATCTGCAGTTTTCACAAGCGTGTTCACGAAGGTATGACCTGCTTTTAGCGAGTCACACAAAATAACAAGATCTTCAATGTATTCGTGCACCATCTGATTACGTAACTTACGCATCACGAGCCAATCATCGGTTGAATCTAGCCAGCCCAATTTCTCTGCGCGATCTAGATTTTCAGTAGCGGCCCCTCGAGTCTCGGCCATTGCATCAAGCAAAGTCGGCAAAAACTTGTCGGCCAAGGTATCTTGTAATCGCCCAAAACGACTGACAAAAGCATCAAGTCGTTCTGCGAGTAACGCATCCTCAGCGATGCGTTGTAAATCGCTGACATCAAGAGCTTTAGCGAAAAGACGAGCGTCAGTATCTTGCAAGTAATTAGCTTCTTTTTTGACTACGCGACTCAGAAACCGCAATCGAAGTTTAAGCCCTTCATCCAGTTTCATAAGATGACTCCCGTGCGAGTCGCAATTTCATGGATCGGCTGGTTCTTTAAATTCGGAGCCTTGAGAATCACATCAACCCTGCGTCCATTCATGGAACGCGATACACGACTGGCCACCCTAGCGCTGAAGAGCGCAGGCTCATCGACGATGCCCCCAACTTCGACCATGAGGTCGACATCACCACCTTTGGCGTGATCGTCGACTCTAGAGCCAAATAAGGTGATGCGCACGATATCTCCAAACACCAATTGTGCTGTGTTTCGGATCATCTCAATTTGCGCAGGGTTCAATCTCATAACTGTATTGAATCACAGTGGCAAAACTTTTGACACATGGGGCAAGTCAAAAACAAAAAGCCCAACCGTAAAGTTGGGCTCTAAGTCGTTGCTATTATTGGCTCCCCGACCTGGACTCGAACCAGGGACCTGCGGATTAACAGAGCGTTCTACACTATCAGTAGCATTCCAACGTTTTAAAGAGTTTATCAGAGAATAGGGGAGTTTTCTGTAGGACGAACCTAACAAAATTGCAAGATTCTGATTTCATTGCCAAATTTGACTAGCGAAAGAACGCACAATCTACACTTTAGACAAGTTTAAACTGCTGACTCAAGCGCTTGAAATCAAAGAGAAAGCGGTCCATCTGAGGATATTTGAAAATCCTTGCGTCGGTGGTTCAATTCTGCCCCTGGATACCAAAATGTTCAAAAACCACCTTTGGGTGTTTTTTATTTGGCGTGTATTCTTAATTCATGACCCAAGCACTTGCCAAGCTCGTTAAAGAAATCCGTTCTTGTACCTTGTGCACAGAGCATTTGCCTTCAGGCCCAAGACCCATTATTCAGGTTAGTAGTACAGCAAAAATCAGCGACGGCAAGATGCACGAAGTCAATGTGCTCGACTTCTTGCCGACCGAGCCCGGCGCCTTTTATGTCATGGATCGCGGGTATCTGTATTACGCACGACTCTACGCAATGAATCTGACCGGTGCGTTCTTTGTCACTCGCGCCAAGACAAACATGAACGCCAAACGAGTCTAC
>CAIZGG010000477.1 GCA_903932425.1 uncultured beta proteobacterium
AAAAATAATAAAGAAGCTTGAGACAGCGCATTGAGCAACTGAATCAATATAAAAGAAAGCGTTTCCACAACAGGCCTTGTCAGTGATGTGCCATGCAAAGATACGGCATCACCTAGTCATGCCGTATCTAAACCTCAAACTAGCTGTTAACTATCAAAACTCTTTTTCAAGCAGGCAGGTGTGATTTGTGCAGCCGGATACTGTTTGACCAATACGGGCAATAGTGCGTTACCGACCTTATCCACCTGAACGACAAAACCCTCTTCGAGACTTTGATGATCACAGGCTCTGAAACTCGCATTGCCTTTCACCGTGTCGAGTTCCATTCCATCCAGAGCCTTGACTAGATCAGCCGCTTTAGTACTGTTCGTCCTTTGAAGAGCGGTCGTAATAAATTGCATCGCTTTCCACTGCTCGCCGTCGTTCCAGTCTGGCGTTTCTTTTATCTCTTTTGTGAATACATCCACAAACTTCTTGTTTTCAGGATTGTCGTACGTGGACATATAACGCATCGTGCCAATCACGCCCTTAGAGGCCTCGCCCACGGCCTTAATGGTAGAGAGCTCAATCAACGTTGTGAACATTTTAACTTTATCGCCTAAACGATATTGCGCCGCTTGCGTCATGAAGGCGTTTGCGTCGTCGCCTGACTGCACCATCATCAAGCCATCCGCCCCAGACTGACGAATCTTAGTGATGTAACTAGAAAAATCACGCGTACCCGTTGGTGCGAACACCTTGCCTACAAATTCGATGTTGTTGCGCTTCATTTCTTCTTCGAAGGCTGCAACGGTTGAGTGACCCCACGAATAGTCCATTCCAATCGCATAGAATTTCTTTAAACCCGAATCCTTGATATACAGCGAGAGCAAACGAGCCTCAGTCGGCCCTGAGGGATTGCCACGAAAGAAATTCGGCACAAAAGCATCTGCAGTCATACTCGCGTCGCCGTTACCGCAAGCAACATAGATTGAATCCCATTCTGCCAAGCGAGGCATAACCGCTAAGGTCTCGGAGGAGTAAGTAATACCCGTGAAAATTCGACAGCCATCGCGCTCGACCATCTGTTGCACTTTGCGCACACAAGTCGCAGGGTTGCCGCCCGTATCTTCAATGATCAATTCAAGCGGGCGACCATTAATGCCACCACTGGCATTGATTTGCTTGGCAAAGAGCGTGGCAGTGCGTTTGGTCTGCTCAGCCACGACTGCAAGCGACCCGGTCAGCGCGCAGGGAATGCCAATCTTGATGGGCTCAGCTGCGAAAGCTTGGCGCACCAAAAGCGGGCTGGTTGCAGTCAATGCAAACAGACCTGCGCCTTGAATGAGCGAGCGCCGTCCTTTAAATGCTGTAGTCATGCTGTAGTCTCCCTAGGTCGTAAAGCGCTGCTCGACGACCGGCAAGATGGCCTTGTTAGCTCACCAGTCATCACAACACTTATGGTTGTTTTATTTAGTACTATTTTGTGTTCTCAATGTACACGATAAAGGGACACGAGGAAAGCCAAATTCGCTATTGGGCGAAAACCACTGAGCGCTCGTACGCTTACCCGCTTTACGTCAGCTCGTCTAACAGTCGCACCCTCGCTAGGCGAAGGCATCGGCAGCTTCACAACGCGATAAACTCTCCGCAGTGACTGAAGCTATCATTCGTTATTCATCGGAAGACAAACATGACAACAAAAATTGGATTTATTGGGTTGGGCAGAATGGGTAAACCCATGGCCTCGCATTTGCAGAAAAAAGGCTTTTCACTCATCGTGCTTGACCTCAATCAACAGGCGGTCGAAGAACTGGTCGGCTTGGGTGCTCAGGCAGGCCAAAGCATTGCAGAAATCGCGCGCAGTTGTAGCATCGTGATCACCATGTTGCCCAGTTCTGTTGAGGTAGAGAAAGTGTCTTACGGTGCTGATGGAATCTTTGCCAATGCCGCTCAAGGTACGATCTTGATGGACATGAGCACGATTGATCCCCTCGCTACAGACCGCCTAAGCGCCGCAGCCGCCCAGCACGGCTTGAGCATGGTAGATGCCCCTGTGGGTCGCTTGGCAGAACATGCGGATCGAGCCGAATGCCTGTTCATGGTCGGGGCCTCAGAAGCTGATTTCAACACCATCACGCCCTTACTCAATGCGATGGGCAATGCGACCTTTCATTGCGGCCCCGTGGGCACTGGTGGCAGAACCAAGCTTGTCAACAACTACGTCGCGATCACGTTAACGCAGGTCAACGGTGAAGCGCTAGCGCTTTCGCAGCGGTTCGGCTTAGACCTGACTAAGACCCTTGCCGTACTGCTGGGCACCTCGGCCAACAACGGACAATTGCGGATGAATTTTCCGAATAAAGTGCTGGCCGGCGACACGACGCCCGGCTTTACGATTGATCTCGCTCACAAAGATCTTTCGCTAGTCGTGAATGCGGCACATGCTGCAAAGGTGCCTATGCCCGTGGCAGCGGCCGTGCACGAGTCTTTTAGTCAGGCACGCGCAGCAGAGTTTGGATCGATTGATTTTTCAGGTATCGCAGATGTGATCTGCGAGGTATCAAAAATCAAAAAACCGCGCGTTCCTAAAGGTTGGAAACCCTCTTAACTCAGCACACCGCGCGAGTTCCAAACCCCGTTAACAGCCTTCGCTCTTCTGAGGGAAAGCTTCTTGACGGGGCGCGTTGCTCTGGCTGATGACTGCCTCGGCTGACTCACCGCCCGTTCAGTACCATCTCAACGCCGCGCTCAGCAATCATATAGGTTGCGGCATTGGTGTTGGCAGACACGACTGTTGGCATCACTGAGGCATCTATGACGCGCAAGCGCTCTACCCCCCGCACACGCAGCTGCGAGTCGACTGGTGAGTGACCGTCATCGCTCATGCGACAAGTTCCGCTTGGGTGGTACACCGTTCCGCCGCGCGTTTGGGCAAAGGTCCACAAATCCGTTTCTGCAGGCATTGTTTCAACATCCCACAGATCTTTAAAGGCGGGTTGTGCGTAAATGGCTCTGAGCATCTCGAGACCTGCGACCACGACGTTACGATCGTGTTCAGCAGAAAAATAACGCGGTTCAATTTTCGGTTGATCGTAGGGGTCTGTTGAACGAATTGT
>CAIZGG010000478.1 GCA_903932425.1 uncultured beta proteobacterium
CAATCCTGAGAAGCCACTGCGAATAGAAATCAACCAACCCTTAGAGGCCCAACCACTGATCAAAAAAGCAGCTTAAGCCGCATTTAGGCGACAACTAGCTTGAAAAATTCCGGTACTTTCTACGAATTGCAATTCTGAAGCACACAGCCTCCTTGACTCAAAGGCCTAAAGGTATTTTTTGCTGGAACTGTGGTCATTAATTTATACAGATAAATGTCGCGAAGCGCTCGACCGTCCGCACGAGCCATGCCTTGCTTTGTCATGAAATCATTGACCGCAAGTTGCTAGTTCTTGAATGCCCCCCATAAACTAGGGATGGTGATTCAGAAAGTCATCGCATACGCTTAGTGTGTAGCGTTCAACGTCAAACTCTTGCGGCGTGACTAACCGAGATCTGGGCTCATTCAACATGTTTACACAAGTCGGCTTAAGCAATCTCTGGAAGGAAGTGAAAAATGGAAAGTGGTCGTTTAGCAGTGATATTCAAATTGTTTGCGATTCAACACACGAGCGCTGCCTGAAGATCTATTCGCTTCAAGAGCGACGTTATGCGTATTTTTGGTCAAAGCGTTCACCCGAGCGCTCTGAAGATGAATCTTCGATTTGGATTCGTTCGGCCACTTGGCTCGCAGAGGACATCTGTTACGGGCTGTATGACGAGTTTTTTGTAGAAAATCAGAAGAGCACTTCCAGACAAATACAACGTATTGCGGCGTAGCTAATTAGTATGGACTAACCGTGCCCAAGCAGTGGCATCGCAGATGAATCGTACTGATCCCACTCTCGTTTGCGCACAAGCCTCTCGTAACACCCACTACAAGATACTATTCCATCAGAAAAAGATTGCCACGCTCAAACAATCTCGAGCCAGTCAAGAACTAGCTGCATTCGCACGTGAAGAATTTCTGAGACTGGTGGGGCTTTTGATAAATATGAACGAGTCGCTGATCTACGGTCAAAGAATTTTTTACTACGATTGATTGATATCAAAGCGGATCAGTAGAGATATGAAGAACGGCGTAATTTTAACGATGTTAAATATTTACAACGCTCGTGGCTACGATCTAATTTTCATTATCTACGCCGTCGCAATTTTCACTGCCTAAAGCCATGAGCTTGGCGGGTAAACTCAGGATCAGTTACACGACACTGGTGAAAGTTTGGCGTAAGCAAGAGCCTCGTTATGAACACGACTAATCACCCACTCGGTGGTTGATCATGGCAGATTAACACCGAGCGCGGTTCTCTCCGTTTAGGTTCGATTGTTCTCTAGTCAAAACGAGTTCAGCAGTCAGTTCTTCGTAGCAGGGGCATCAGGCTCGTCGTGCCATCTGACAAATACTCGAGCGAGCATTTACCTATGACAGGCTGTCTTTAATTCCAGCGAAGAACCGTCTTACGCGCTAACAACACAGCTCTAAAAGCTAAAATTTCGTCGTAGATCGATGCAGACTTTTGTTAAAGCTAGTCATGCGCAACAGACTTATCCTTCTCGAAACACAATTATATTTTTTCTTAACGCGTTGCTCGCACCACCCTAAACAGAAACTCCTACGGCTGGCAGCTTGAAACTTATTGACGTTTCAGAGAAGAAAAAGACTCAGCTCTTTAGGTGACCACGCGTTAAATAAGAGATTGACCAGTGACATACAACTCGACATACTTAACACCACGGATATAGATCTGAACACAACCTAGTAAACGCGAGAAGTGTAGAGAATCCGGTGCCCAACATGCCGCAAAGTCACAATGTCGAGTGGCTGCTAGAGACCATTGAAGGTTCACCCTCAACGAGCGTGACCGCGCCTGAAACGAACAAGATCCAAATTGCCTACCCGCCTGACATCGCGACTGGGGTTAGCGAGCGTACGCGTACCCGCGAAGGGATTGTTTTAATTCAAGACACGCATCATTTCGCTCAAAGGCCTGGCCACTCAAAGAGCTCTTTAGGAAATTTTAGTTTCGCCTTTCAAGAACCAGTTTTTGCCATACATGTGGTGCATGAGGGTCAAGTCATCATTACTGATCTTGAGTCAAAAGAGACTCGGCTCAGGCAATCTGGGACGGATGGCTTTGGCCATTTAACTGGCTGCTCTCTTGAGCAGACTGCAGCCTCAAATCAGCCGTTGACTACCACCACCTTGATTATTCCTATGCAATATTTGGGACAATTGCTGGATCAAGAGACAATGACACTTATTCTTGAGCGTCTGCGTATCGACAAGCTCAATTCTTTTAACTGTTTTCCCGTTCCGGCTTCGATTTCAAAAATGCTCGAAAACTGCTTGGATCACACGCTGCGAGACTTATTGAAAGCCGTACAGTTACAAGCAAGGGTATTAGATTACCTCTGCAGCTTGGCGTTACACCTTGATTCTGGCATCGTGAAGAGTCAAAATCAACATCCCGCTAAAGTACGTGCTCAAAACGTACGCAATTGGCTGATGAACGTTGGGGCCGAGACACCTACCTTAGCTAGCATCAGTGACCTTTTTGGGGCCTCGCCAAATAAGCTTAATGCAGAATTCACGCTCGAATATGGCGAATCTATTATTTCATTTCTACGTAACTATCGCTTAGAACAAGCATACCTGGCAATCGAAAAAGGTGGTCAACCACTCAAGGTCATCGCGCATCGAATTGGCTATTCTCACATCAACCACTTTATTACTGCGTTTAAGCATAAATTTAACCGCACGCCTGGCTCATTGAGATCTTGATCGACTGCTTAGCACCGCTTGGGCGAGGGTCAGGCTGAGTAATAGACTTGACTCGATGGTGCGGCTCGACAAGGATCTAGTCGCTGTCCATGCTGCACATCGCGTAGATACCTTTCGCACGCGTCTGCACTAAGCGCTGCCGTGAAATGAAACCCTTGACCCTGATCGCACCCTAACGAGTGCAATCTGACGCATGCCTCAGCATCCTCAATGCCTTCAGCAATCACACTCAGCCCAAGTTGTTGGGCAAGATGAATCATTGAGCGAATCAGACATGCATCCATTGGATTCAAGGCAAGCTCGGACACAAATACTCGATCAATTTTTAGACGATCGACCTGTATTGTCCTGAGTCTTTCTAGGCTCGAATATCCCATACCGAAGTCGTCGATCGAAATTTTTACGCCCAGTTCTCTAAGCGCTGCAATATTCGTACGCATCATTTTTTCGTCTGAGGGCACAGTCGATTCTGTAATCTCTAAATCCAAGCACGTCGCCGACAGCGTATGTTCTTTCAAGATAGTTTGAATGAGCGTTGGCAGAGAGCAGTTGCTGAACTGACGAGGCGATACGTTCACACTCATCGAGGGAATGTCAAGGCCGAGCGCTATCCACTCACTCATTTGCGCGCAGGCTTGGTTTAATACCCACTCACCAATCGAATCGATAAACCCAGAGCGTTCGGCATGCGGAATAAAATCATCAGGATAAAGCAGACCACGCGACGGGTGCCGCCACCGGATTAAGGCCTCAACACCTGCGACTTGATAGGTTGTCAGGTCGAGATAAGGTTGATAGTGAAGTAGAAATTCTTGACGAACCAAAGCGTCATGTAGCGTCTGATCAATGTCTTCGAGATTTTCTAGACTAGCATCCAAGCTTGGTGAAGCCACAATAATCGATCGCTAATAATGTGAAGAACTAATGATGGGCACAGCAGTCTACCTGCTTTACGTGCTTTGGTAGCCCGAGATTGCCTAAAAATAACTCTATCAAATAGCGCAAATGCTACGAAGAACAACGGGTGAATGATCGGCGTCACTTTTTTGCACTAACGACCGATTCATCTTGAATATTCGAACACGACTTTTAATCGTAAAACTCATTCCCTTTCAACAACCCCTGCCCCTGCTCGTCATCGTGTCCAAATAGAACCGTGACGCCGGCATTTTCGATTTTTCGAATCTCGCTCATCGAGTGACTTGAATGCTCAGAGCTCCAGGTGTTTCGGGGATTAATATCCAAATCCAGATTTGCGCGCAAAGCCACCGCATCAGAGGCCAGTAAGAAAGAGCCAGAGCGATCCAAACCCACCAGCGCGGTTGTCATGCCCGGCGTGTGGCCTGGCATGGGTAACAACACGATACGGCCATCATTAAACAAGTCGCGCTGCTCAGTGATGGTTTCAATTGGCAGGTTGTGCTTCCAATCCACCGCCAGGTAACCCATCTTTTCAGAGTCAACTTCGCTGGCAGCCTCAAGTTCTTTTGCATGGCAAATCACCGTTGCCTTTTTAAAGAACTCGTTACAGCCGCAATGGTCAGAATGAAAATGTGAGTTCACCACCACGTCAATATCGCTTGGTTGCAAGCCGACTAGTGCCAACTGATCAATAAGGTTGTCTTCTGGCTTTGAGATCGGCACAATCGCCTTGGCGATCGAACCCCACCGGCCTGCAGCGTCTGTTGTGGTTGAAGGGTGACATCCTGTATCAAACAAGACATTACCCTCTGGGTGGCGCAACAAATAACAATTCACCGGTAGATCGATGAGCTCTGCCCGATCAGCATCCGGCATATAAATACTTTTTCGTAAGCGTAGACGACCGCCAGAGAGAATATGCATTTTCATACGCGGTGTGTCCTTCGCTTCAAGATGACATGAGAAAGAATGAATACGAAACTAACGTTAATGTTCGACCACACCTAAGCCCGGCACACGCAATAAGTCTGCGGCCTTGACCAATGACTCGGGCACAGGCACAGCCTTGTTTGTCGCCAGGTCAACATACACATGTACAAAGTACCCTTGCGCTGAAGCGTGCTGGTCGTCATTTTTGAAGATACCAATTTCGTAACGAATGCTGCTGTTACCAAGCTTGCCCAGGCGCATACCCACATACACGGTATCCGGAAACGCCATCGAACTAATAAAGCGACAATGCGTTTCAGCCACTAAGCCCACGTGCTTTGACTTTTGCAATTCAAGCACGCCCTGCTTAATCAAGAACGCGGTGACCGCTGTATCAAAGTACGAGTAGTACACAACGTTATTGACGTGCGCAAACACGTCGTTGTCTTTCCAGCGGGTTTCGATTCGATGAAAGTGCGCGAAGGCGTCGCGCGTTTGGGCTGGGGCTCGGCTCATGATGTCTCTGTGTAGATGTAATGAGAAGTATGATAACAAGGCTAGCAAGCTCATGACACACAGGATAAGCCACCATGCTAAAGGTCTATGCCATCGACGGAATCACCCCTGTCGTTCACCCAACCGCTTACGTACACCCCACCACCGTCCTGATCGGTGACGTGATCATCGGTGCGCGTTGTTATATCGGGCCGCTAGCGAGCTTACGTGGCGACTTTGGCCGGATCGTGATCGAAGAAGGCGCCAACATCCAGGATAGCTGCGTGGTGCATGGGTTTCCGGATCGTGAAACTGTCGTTGAAGTTGATGGCCACGTCGGCCACGGCGCCATCTTGCATGGCTGTCGGGTTGAACGCAATGCGCTTGTGGGTATGAATGCGGTGGTGATGGATGAGGCGGTGGTAGGCACCTGCAGCATCGTTGGGGCCTCGGCCTTTGTCAAAGCAGGCATGATCATCCCGCCGCGCAGCATGGTGTTGGGCGCACCCGCAAAGGTCGTGCGTGAGTTGAAAGACCAAGAGATTGCCTGGAAATCAATGGGCACCGGCCAATATCAATTGTTGACCGAACGCTGCCTAGCCACGATGCAATGCGTGGATCCGCTTAGCGAAGTTGAACCCGATCGTAAAAAACTTAATTTGCAGTCGCCGGCTAAGCCAAAGATTCACTCGATGTGAGGTCTTTAGTGGCGATGAGTTGGGTGCCGGCCAGAAGCTACCTTGTTAGGTCGTCTTCATTTTTTGACCTGCGCAGGGTAGCCCTCTTCGTTTAATACTTCGATCAGTGCCGCTGTACCCTTTGAGAAGTCACCCACCACGCGCGCTGCGCCTGCGGCTAAATCGACTTCAACCTCTGTCACACCTGC
>CAIZGG010000479.1 GCA_903932425.1 uncultured beta proteobacterium
GAAGGCGGTACTATCTTTCGCTTTACACTACCCTGCGTCGATCCTGACGTGATCCAGCAAGACAATCAGTCCGAGGAGTTACCTGCATGAACCTGCCCCAAATAGCCAGCACCGTTTACATCGTTGATGATGATGAAGCGGTACGCGACTCATTAAGGTGGCTACTCGAAGCCAATAGCTATCGTGTGCGTGCTTACGCTAGCGCCGAGTCTTTTTTGGCTGAGTACGATGAACAGCAACCTGGTATCTTGATTGTCGATGTACGGATGCCTGGCATGAGCGGCCTTGAATTACAAGAGCAACTCATTGCGCGTAAATCAACGATGCCGGTTGTATTCATCACCGGCCATGGCGATATCCCGATGGCGATCTCGACCATGAAAAAAGGCGCGGTAGATTTTCTTGAAAAGCCTTTTGATGAAACAGCACTGCGAGAAATCGTCGGCCGCATGTTCGAGCAGGCAAACCAGCGCCTGACTCAAGCCAAAGCGGTGCGTCAACACGAAGCCATGCTGGCACGCCTGACCTCGCGCGAGCAACAGGTGCTTGAACGCATCGTTGCCGGGCGTTTGAACAAACAAATTGCGGACGACTTAGGCATTAGCATTAAAACGGTTGAAGCGCATCGGGCCAACATCATGGAAAAACTTCAAGTCACTACCGTCGCTGATTTGATGAAAGTTGCGCTCGCCAAACCCGAGGTTAATTAATGGCCGGTAGAATCATTGACGGGGTTGCCTTAGCAGCCAAAATTCGCGAAGAAGTTGCCACACGCACCGCTAAACTCATTGCGACCGGAACAAAACCCGGGCTAGCGGTTGTCTTAGTCGGTAGCGACCCTGCATCCCAAGTGTACGTAAAAAACAAAGTCGCAGCCTGCCAAAAAGCAGGCTTGCACTCAGTGCTTGAGCAATACCCTCCCAGCATGACGCAAGCAGAACTGCTTGATCGCGTGCGGGCACTTAACGCCGACCCAGCCATTCACGGCATCTTGGTGCAACTGCCCTTACCTGCGCACATCGACTCACATCTCGTCATTGAAACCATCGCCCCCGAAAAAGATGTAGACGGATTTCACGTCAGCAACGCTGGTTTGCTTATGACCGGAAAGCCTTTATTTAGGCCGTGCACGCCTTACGGCGTCATGAAAATGCTTGAATCTGAAGGCGTGCAGTTGCGTGGCGCGGTGGCTGTGGTGATTGGCGCGAGCAACATCGTTGGCAAACCAATGACGATGCTGCTGCAAAGCGCCGGTGCAACGGTCACCATCTGCAACTCAAAAACCCGCGATCTTGGCTGGCATACCCGTCACGCGGATATCGTGGTGGTTGCGACCGGCAAGCCCCGCATGATTGATGGCAGCATGATCAAGCCCGGCGCTATCGTCATTGATGTAGGCATCAACCGTGGCGCCGACGGTAAATTATGTGGCGATGTCGATTTTGACAGCGTCATTCAAGTCGCGAGCGCAGTCACTCCGGTCCCTGGCGGCGTGGGCCCGATGACCATCGCGATGTTGTTAGTAAATACGCTAGAGGCCGCCGAACGCGCTCAGCATAATCGAGCCAACTAAATGAACCCTTTGCTTGTTTCAATGAATACTTTGATCGATTATGCCGCGATCAAGCCCGAACACATCACCCCCGCAATTGAACAATTACTGGCCACCGCACGTGACGCGGTGACCGCAGCCGCGAGCCCTGAGCTTGCGATGAGCTGGGATGCCATCATTACGCCCCTAGACGACGCCTCTGAGCCCCTGTGGCGTGCCTGGTCGGTCGTCGGTCACTTGAACTCTGTCGTAAATACTCCTGAGTTGCGCGATGTATATAACGCGATGCTTGGGCAGATCACTGAATTCTCGACTTGGGTTGGGCTGCACGTTGGGTTGTATACACAATACCAACGTCTGCACCAATGCCCAGATTTTAAAAACTGGTCGCCGGCGCGTAAGCGCGTGATTGAGCTGGCCTTGCGCGACTTCAAGCTCAGCGGAGTCGAACTACAAGGCGAGGCGCGCGCGCGCTATGCTGAAGTCTCTGATCAGCAATCGCAAGTGTCGCAAAAATTTTCTGAAAATGTCTTAGATGCAACAGATGCCTGGTCACTTGTCATCGACGATCGCAAACGTTTAGAGGGCGTCCCTGAAGACGTCATCGCTTCGCTCAAAGATCCAGAGGCCGAGCGCTGGACGCTTAACCTGAAAATGCCCTGCTATTTGCCGATCATGCAATACGCGCTTGATCGCGACTTAAGGCAAACGCTTTACAAGGCCTACGCGACGCGTGCCTCTGAGCAAGGTGCTCAAGAATTTGACAACTCGCCGCTCATTGAACAAGCGCTTGCCTTGCGCGCCGAAGAATCCAAACTTTTGGGCTTCAAGCATTTTGCCGAATTGCGTTTGCAAACGCGGATGGCCAATAGCGACCTAGAAGTCACCGACTTTTTGCGCCAGTTAGCGCAACGGGCAAAACCTTTCGCCGAGCGTGATCTGATCGAACTGAAGGCCTATGCCAAAGCTGAGCTAGGCCTGGCAGCGCTCGAACCCTGGGATGTTGCCTTTGCCTCTGAGTGCCTGCGTGAAGCACGCTATGCCTACTCTGACGACGACGTCAAACAGTACTTCACCGAGCCTCGCGTGCTAAGCGGCTTATTTGCCGTCGTGCAAACATTGTTTAACGTTGAGTTAAAAACCTGTGAAGTCAACGGCTGGCACCCTGACGTACGCGCCGCGTCGGTACATAACGCGAAGGGCGAGACGCTAGGCTATCTTCTCATGGATCTCTATGCTCGCCCCGCCAAGCAAGGCGGCGCATGGGTAGACAGCGAACGCAGTCGTCGTAAGCGCCAGGCGACCCACGAGCAAAATCGACTTGAGTCTTTTTCTGAGGTGCAGACGCCTGTCGTTTATTTGACCTGCAATTTTGCCCGCCCTCAAGGTGAGCGCCCTGCCTTGCTCACGCACGACGATGTCATCACCTTGTTTCATGAAAGCGGCCATGCGTTGCACGCGCTGTTATCTGAAGTCGACGAACCAGGTGCTTCGGCTTTTGCTGCGGTTGAATGGGATGCTATCGAGCTACCCTCGCAGTTTATGGAAAACTTTTGCTGGGAATGGTCGGTGTTAGAGCGTTTGACCTCACACGTCGACACACAAGAGCCTTTGCCGCGTGAACTGTACGACCGCATGACGGCTGCCCGAAATTTTCAAAGCGGCATGCAAACCGTACGGCAAGTTGAATTTTCGCTCTTTGACATGCTGGTACATAACCGCGACCAGGGCCTTTCGATCGCCGAAGTCTTGACACAGCTTGATCAAGTACGCGACGAGGTTGCCGTCATTCGCCCGCCGTCCTGGCATCGGTTTCCGCATAGTTTTTCGCATTTATTTGCGGGCGGCTATGGGGCTGGCTACTACAGTTACAAGTGGGCCGAAGTCTTATCTGCGGATGCCTTCGCGGCGTTTGAAGAAGCGGCCGAACGCGCGGCAAACGATGCACACGTTGCGGGTCAAACACTAGAAGGAACCGGTGCGCTTGACGCTAAAACGGGTGAACGCTTTAAACGCGAAGTGCTGGCTGTTGGCGGCGTTCGCCCGGCGGCTGAGTCCTTTCAGGCCTTCAGAGGCCGTGCACCCCAGATCGATGCTCTGCTGCGCCACAGCGGAATGTCAGACGCTGAAACACCGGCGGCGGCGTGATTCAAATGCTTTCCCGATGTGTCAAGAGCACACAAAGAAAACGATGAACGCTTTGCTCAATCGACTCTTACGTGTGCTGTGCCTGCTGAGCTTACTCACCCTCACGGCCTGTTCAGAGCCCGACTACAAGTGGTCGCTTTACGACGTGAGCGGCCACCTGCCAGATCTTGAATTTTCGCTAAAAGGGGTCGGCAATCAAACCGTCACCCAAGCCAGCCTCAAAGACAAAACAGCCTTAGTCTTTTTTGGCTATGCTAGTTGCCCAGACATTTGCCCCACAACGATGGCGCAATTGACTGAAGTGATCGCCAAACTCGGTGACGACGCCAAAGACGTACGCATTGTTTTTATTAGCGTCGACCCTCACCGCGACACCCCCGATATTTTGCAAGCCTACGTCAATGCTTTTAACAAAAACGCGATTGGGCTGACGGGAAGCGAAAACGAGGTAGCCGCCTTAGCCAGACGCTATCGGATCGCGTACCAAATTGAAAAACCAAAGCCAGGCGACAACCCTGACATCTATGACGTCACGCATAGCCGCGGCGTCTTTATTTTTGATCGTTATGGCAAGGCGCGCCTTTTAGCATCAGACACCGAAGCGATCGATACGGTCACTGCTGATCTGAAGCGGCTGCTTCAAACCACACGCTCAAAGTAATAGCCTTAGGCCACCGGCGTCGCAACAAAGAAGCCAACTACGTCGTGGGCATCGCAGCAACGAAGCGAAGATAAACTCTTGATCTTTCTCAAGCCTCTTGGGGCCTTCTCGGTGCTATGGTAGGGCTCTATTCCAATTCAGTGACACCTGACCATCATGTCCGAACCTAACGCCTGCGACGAAGCTGTTGATATCTCGATTCAGGGCATGACCTGTGCCTCGTGCGTCTTGCGCGTTGAAAAAGCATTGAAAGCTGTACCTGGCGTTTCGAGCGCGACCGTGAATTTAGCAACCGAGCGCGCGCGCATCACTTGGACGCCTGTGTCTTCTGGCCTAAATGGTGCCGCGTTAAAAGAGGCGCAGCCAGCCGACGCGCATCTCAAGTTATTAGCGGCAGTACACAAAGCGGGCTATGAAGCCTCGGTGCTTGAACAGCACGGGGCCCCCTCTTTGGCCGAAGCCGATGCACGCGACCTCGAAACCCGTAGCTTAATGCGTGCACTTTGGCTTGCGCTAACACTCACTCTGCCTGTTTTTTTAGTCGAAATGGGGGGACACCTGATACCAGGAATTCATCACTTTGTTCATGAAACGATCGGTATGCAGCGTAGTTGGGTCGCGCAATCAATCTTAACCACCTTGGTATTACTTGGACCGGGTCGCGTCTTTTTTACCAAGGGTCTGCCAGCCTTATGGCACTTAGCCCCAGAAATGAATTCGCTCGTTGCCTTAGGCGCTGGCAGTGCGTGGGCCTACTCAATGGTGGCAACCTATTTGCCTCAAGCTTTACCCGAAGGCACGCGCTTCGTGTACTTCGAAGCAGCTGCAGTGATTGTGACCCTGATCTTGTTAGGTCGCACGCTTGAAGCACGCGCCAAGGGGCGTACCGGAGCCGCGATCAAGCATCTGATTGGTTTGCAACCGCGTCAAGCGCGCGTCCTGATCGACGGCCAACCCACTGATATTGATATCGCTGCGGTCAAACCTGGCAATCTGATCCTCGTGCGTCCGGGCGAGAAAATCGCGACAGATGGGGTGATCACGGAAGGCCAGCCGTATATCGATGAAGCCATGATCACGGGCGAACCAATCCCCGTCACTAAGCGCATCGGTGATCGGGTTACGGGCGGCACGCTGAACACCACCAACAGCTTCACCTTTAAGGCGACCCACACGGGTGGCGATACCGTTTTGGCACGCATCATCCGAATGGTTGAGGCCGCGCAAGGGACAAAACTTCCTATACAAGCGCTGGTCGACCGCGTCACGGCGTGGTTCGTGCCAGTGATCATTCTCTGCTCGCTGTCGACCTTTGTGGTTTGGTATTGGTTAGGCCCTGCGCCGAGCCTCAGCCATGCCTTGATCAACGCCGTGGCTGTCATGATCATCGCGTGCCCTTGCGCGATGGGTCTGGCGACACCGACCTCGATCATGGTCGGAACGGGTCGTGCCGCTGAACTGGGTGTCTTGTTTCGCCAGGGCGACTCGTTGCAACGCTTGCGCGATGTGCAAGTAGTGGCCTTCGATAAAACGGGTACGCTAACGCTCGGTAAACCGGCGCTGACCGATTTTGTTGTACTTGAGCCGACCTACGACCGCGCTCTTTTGCTTTCTTGGGCTGCGGCCATGCAGGCGCATTCTGAACATCCAATCGCCCACGCGATTGTGCAGGCCGCACTCGCCGATCATTTGCCGGCCGTTTCGGCACAAAACTTCAACGCGATCAGTGGCGCTGGCGTGCGCGCCATCGTGAACGGCCACACGGTGAGCTCTGGCGCGCAGGCCTTTATGCAAGAGCAAGGGATCGACACCTCTGCTGCTTCACATTACAGCGAGCAATGGGGCCAACAGGGTAAGACACCTATCTGTTTAACCGTTGACGGCAAGCTTGCTGCGCTGATGGCCGTCGCTGATCCGCTTAAACCCAGTGCGCGCGGCGCCATCGAGGCGTTAAAGCAACTTGGGCTTCGTACCGTGATGATCACGGGTGACAACAAGTACACAGCACGTGCAGTCGCGCAGCAACTTGGGATTGATGAGGTACACGCTGAAGTCTTGCCTGAAGGCAAAGTGGCGGTCTTGCAAGCCTTGCAGCGCTCGAGTGCAGTGGGTGTGAGCACGTCAGCCTCAAGCACCCCAGGTGCGATCCGGGCGAACGCAGTACTTGCGTTTGTGGGTGACGGTATCAACGATGCCCCCGCTTTGGCGACCGCCGATGTCGGCATCGCAATCGGCACCGGCACAGATGTCGCGATTGAATCAGCCTCTGTGGTCTTGATGTCTGGCGACCTGTCGGGGGTAGCAACAGCAATCGGCTTATCGCGCGCGACACTCACCAATATCCGACAAAATCTTTTTTGGGCCTTTGCCTATAACGCCGCGCTTGTACCGGTTGCGGCGGGTGCGCTGTACCCCTCATTTGGGATACTGCTATCACCCATGTTTGCCGCAGGTGCTATGGCGTTTTCTAGCGTGTTTGTCGTGGCCAATGCCCTGCGACTTAAACGCTATACGATTTAAACGCTATACGACTTAAGGTCGCCAGCGCGTCGTAAGCGCCATCGCGTCAGGGCGTTGCACTGGGTTGGCAGGCGTGATTGGAGTGCCGATCGCTAAAAATCCCACAAAGCGATAATCGAGCGTATCAAACCCTAAGGCTTCTGGCACTTCGTCAGTGTAGGTGCCAAGCCCTGTGCTCCAGTAGCTCGAAAAACCCATCAGGTGCGCTGCGTTTTGAATGTTCATCACTGCAGCACCCATTGATAGCGTTTGTTCAATTTCTGGCACTTTCGCGTTGTCGTGCGAAATCTTGTACGCCAACCCTATCAACAACGGTACGGTCGATAACCACTTGCGCGTGTTCTGCTCTTTTTGCTCTGTGATCTCGCGTCCCGAGCGGCGCGTTGCATCAATCGCCAAGTCTGTGAACGCTGCAATCTCAGGTTGCATCACCAAGGCAAAACGCCAGGCACGCAACGCAGAATGATCAGGTGCACAGACTGCTGCCGCAAGCATCTGCTGCAACTGTTCAACGTTAGGGCCCGGCGCCTGCACGAGCTTTTGTGAACGACGCGTAGTCAGTAACTGGGCGGTTGTGAGCGAAGTCATTTGAGTCATACCTTGAACGATTAAGAACGAATGAAAAACAAGCAGAAAAAAACCCTGCATCACAAAAGCGATACAGGGCTTAGTTACAGACCGCCTGCCGAAGCAGACAAGGTCAGTAAAGAATTACAGCACTTGAATGTTGGTAGCTGATGGGCCTTTAGCGCCCTGACCAATTTCAAAGCTAACTTTCTGGTTCTCTTCGAGAGTTTTGTAACCGCTCGAGCGAATTTCAGAATAGTGAGCGAACAGATCTTTGCCGCCGCCGTCAGGCATAATAAAACCATAACCTTTTTCGGCATTGAACCACTTCACGACA
>CAIZGG010000480.1 GCA_903932425.1 uncultured beta proteobacterium
CTACACATTTTGGGGCTGGGGAGGAAGGATTCGAACCTTCGCATGCCGGAATCAAAATCCGGTGCCTTAACCAGCTTGGCGACTCCCCAACTAACTTTCAATCCAATGCCGCATCGGGTGCTCTGAAAGCCCCTCACAGACAGACATCGACTGAATTGGGTTCAGTACACCCGCTAAGGCTGCACTAGAAAAATCTGTACGCGTTTTAGCGAGTAATTTCTGATGGACTGCCGTCGCCTGCTGAACACCCGGAAACCCAACAAACAGGCAAGCTCCTGATCCTGTCATTCGGGCATTTAGGCCGGCTTGGGTAAGCCAATCGAGCGCCTGGCGAACAACGGGATAGCGTTTCATGACAACGGGCTGCAAATCATTTCGACCAAAATCTTGCAGAAAACTTGATGTTTGATCAATTTCACCGCAAAACTCAGCAAAGAGTTTGACCCCAGAAAAGTCCGTCATTTTGACCGGATCGGTGTCTCTTGTCAAATCAGAATCACCAAAAACACCTGCAGTAGGTACGCTTTGAGCAGGTTGCACAACAAGATACGACCGTTCAGGAAGCGACACGGGGGTTAGTTGCTCGCCAATTCCTTGTGCGAAGGCGTTTTGTCCAGCGATAAATACAGGCACATCGGCACCCAGACCCAGTCCAAGCTGCATCAGGGCAGTCCGACTTAATCGCGTTTCCCAAAGCCGGTTCAGCGCAAGCAACACGGTGGCCGCATCACTTGAGCCACCACCCAACCCACCACCGGCGGGTACATTTTTTTTAACCTTGATCTGAGCGCCAAGCTTGGTGCCCGTGTGGGCTTGCAATGCTCGAGCGGCACGCACCACCAAATCCTCTTCGTGGGGCACTCCAACCATGTCGGTTTCACGCACAATCTTGCCGTCGCGACGCAAGTCGATATCGATGCGATCGGCCAGACTAATCAATCTAAAAACCGTCTGCAATAGATGATAGCCATCGGCACGCCGACCAACGACGTGCAAAAACAAATTCAGCTTTGCTGGTGCCGGGAGATCGTACAGCACGGTTAGTCGATAACCAGTCGAACAGACATGGTGCGCCCCGTTTCAGCGCGAACCAAACTCACCAACCGTGGGCCCAGTGCATCGAAGTTGGACAGTCGAGCAGTCCAGCCGTCTTGTTCGAATGAAACGATTCGACCTTGGGCATCTCGCTCTAACACTCGCATGCCAGGCTGAGGCACTTGCTGAACACGCAACCAGGCACGCAACCCTTGCACCGGAAGACTTTGACCGAGCGCCTGATCGACCAAGCTGTCAGGGGTTGTCGTTTGGATGGTTTCACCGTTCGAACGCTCAAGCGCGGCACCATTTCGGTTCACAGTGACACGCGCCAAAACACTACCGAAAGGGTTGGTTAAATCCAACGTCAATTGCGTCACGGTATCGCGCCAGACAAAACCGCCCTGAATCGCCTCTGGGGCCCGATTCGCCTGCTCAGTCTTGACGGCAAACCTCCCAATTCGCTGGAGCGACCCCTCAGGCATCGCGTCGCCTGTAGGCGCCTGCGTCGCGCAACCGCTTAAGCCAAGCAAGAGAAGCGCGAGAATGAGACCGACAATCGAGCGCAACCCGACAAAAGACTTAACAAACATCAAAGCTGAACCCCTAGCCGCTTGAGCGTTTCTAACAACGTGGCGTTATCAGACTCTTTTGCTACGCCTTTTGCCCAGATTTCTTTGGCGGCGTCGCGCTGACCTAACATCCATAACGCTTCGCCTAAATGCGCGGCGATATCAGCCTCAGGTCGCACTCGATAGGCTTTATCTAAGTACTGGACTGCACCAGAATAGTCGCCGAGTCGAAACTTGACCCACCCCATGCTGTCCATAATGAAAGGATCATTTGGTGCAATTTCAAGGGCGCGTGTAATCAGCCTGAGCGCCTCTGGCAAACGCTGATTATGATCCGCCAGCGAGTACCCAAGGGCGTTGTATGAGTGGGCATGCCCGGGGTCTAGTGCGATCACCTCGCGCAACAGCCGCTCTGTGTCGTTCAGGCGTTGATTGCGCTCGTACAACATCGCCAGTTCATATTTAATCTCAACGGTATCCGGCATACGCGCGTCGGCCGCCTCGAGACGTTTGATCGCTTCAAGCGGGCGGTTGGCATCACGCAAAATCTGCGCGCCTGCAGAAGCGGTCAGCACCTCTTCTTCGCTTGTTTGTGGATCGCTTGAATCCAGCAGCGCCAGCGCATCATCGGGGCGCCTTTGCTGGGCACGAATCGCGGCCTGACGTACGCGCGCGTTGTGACGAGCCGAAGGCTCTTGGATATTATCGAGCAAACTTACTGCGTCATCGAAAAAGCCCTGCTCTTGGGCGATACGAGACAACAGTTGATAAGCATCGACTAATCCCGAGCCCTCATCAATCGCACCATCAGCCACGCTTAATTGACGCTGAGTTTGCAGGCTGACAAATTGCTCAAGCAAACTACGCGCCTCTGGCAAGCGCTTGGCACGGTAGGCGATCTGTGCCTGCATAAACACCAAGTCAAAATCTTCTGGCATAAGCTTGGCCATCGCAACAAGCTCAGCCATCGCCAAATCAAATTCACGGCGCTCGGCCCACTGCGTAGCCATTAACACGCGCAACCGTCGCGCCTTGGGGTGCGCTGCTGCAAACCCCTGAGCATCGCGAAAAGCCTGCGGCGCATCCACGGCTAGCCCGTACTCAAACACACGCATGGCGGCATCTTCAGACCGAGGCGCTACGCTTAACGCCGCCTTGGCCGCACTCAGAGCTCGCGGGGCATCGCCCGCGGCACGGGCTAAGTCTGAAATGGCAATGTGAGCGGGCAAGGTGTCACGCGCCTGGCTCTCTTGAAGCACACTCGTTAAGATTGCCAACCCCGCCCGCTTGTCTGGTACACGCCCCAAAATCGCCATGGCCTGCCCAATTGCGGCGGTTTTATCTGTGGCCTCATCAATTTTTTTGCGCAACGCCGTGGTCAAACCGCTTGTCTGCCCCGACGCAGCAGAAAGAGTCATCTCAGTCGATAGCGCCTCTGCATCGTCGGGCTCAAATTTCAACCACAGACGCGAGGACTCGAGTGCACCGGCTAAATTGCCACCCGCCAAATAAAACTCGAGTGCGCGGCGCGCCAAACGCACATCGCCCACTTCTTTGGCAAGATCCAGCATGGTTTTACCGGCCGGAAGAAACGCCGAACGCTGCGCCGAGATCTCGGCAGCCAGC
>CAIZGG010000481.1 GCA_903932425.1 uncultured beta proteobacterium
CGCCACTTGCCTTTGGCTGGACAATACCAGGCACGGTTTTGGTAGGGCCCGCCTTACAACATCTTCCCTTTGCCGCAGTGATTGGCGCCTTTTACGCCACAAGCCTGCTGATCTTGGTGTTGGGATTAAGCGGTTTGGTCAAGCGCCTCATGGCGCTCTTACCCATGCCCATCGTCATGGCGATGGTGGCAGGAGTATTTCTGCGTTTTGGCTTAGATGTCATACGCGCACTGAACAGCGACGCAGCGATTGCAGCTCCGATGATCCTTGTCTTTTTCTTGTGTTCAGCAATGCCTGCGCTAGGGCGTCGCATGCCCCCTATGATTGCCGCGCTAGTCGTCGGTGGCCTGATGATTGCAATACTTGGTCGCTTTAACGCAACGGCCCTCAGCAGCATTACCTTGGCCCAGCCTATGCTGCAAGTGCCTGTTTGGTCTTGGGCCGCCATGCTCGAACTGGTCGTGCCTCTAACCATCACCGTACTGTTGGTGCAGAATGGACAAGGCGTCGCGGTGCTGAAAACTGCAGGGCACGAACCCCCCACCAATATGATCGCGCTTGCCTGCGGCCTTGGCTCAGCACTCAGTGCCCTGGTTGGTGCGGTGAGCACCTGCCTGACTGGCCCCACCAACGCACTGCTAACGTCTTCGGGCGATAAAAAACGTCAATATACAGGTGGGCTTGTTTTTGGTTGTCTGGCCTTACTCTTTGGAATCCTGGCACCCACGTTTACCGAGCTCACCCTAGCAACGCCCAAAGAATTCATTATGGTACTGGCTGGTCTTGCGATGTTACGCGCCTTGCAAAGTGCGTTTGTGACCTCGTTCGGCACTGGCAAATTTACGCTTGGTGCACTCGTGTGCTTACTGGTCACCGTCGCTGATATCAGTTTGTTTAATATCGGCTCGGCCTTCTGGGGCATTGTCGCTGGCTTCGTCGTCTCGTGGTTGATGGAGCGCACGGACTTCGCCACGTAGTGCTCAACCGTCGCGACGATTCACCATTGACCGAAAAAAACTCCTGCCCGCTTGTGTGCGTTCGTACTGCGCTCAACCGCCGCGTCTGACATCGTCACCCGGCGTTTGCGACGCGCCATCGCGTCCAGCATCTGGGTGCGCAGGGTTTCACGGGTTTGAGCATAAGACGACTCACGACCAAGATCGACGAGTTCTTGCGGATCACTCTGCAAATCAAACAGTTGCTCGGGTTCATCTAACCAATATACGTAACGCCACCGCGCAGTGCGAATTGAATAGGCTCGCGACTGCTGAGGCGTTTTACCTAGTAACAGCCGCGCCTGCCTAAAACTGTAGTCGAGCTCCGAGAACACCGCCTCGCGCCAAGGCGTCGTCTCACCTCGCAGCAGAGGTAACAAGCTACGGCCCTCGATTCGCTCGGGTGCCCCCGCCACGCCTAAGGCCTCAAGAAATGTCGGAACCATATCGACGGCTTCGACGAAGCGTTCGTCCACCGTGCCGCGCGTCAGGTCAGCACGGGCATCCGGATCCACCACCAGACAAGGTACCCGCTGAATCACGTCATAAAACAATTCTTTTTCACCTAACCAATGATCGCCTAAAAAGTCACCATGATCTGACGTGAACACGATCAAGGTGTTTTTCATCAACCCAGCACCTTCCATGTACTCAAACAGTCGGCCAAGATGATCGTCTAGCTGATGAATCAAGCCTTGATAAGCAGGTCGTACCGTACGGATACATTCATCACGACTAAAACTCTGACTCTCTTCTTGTTGACGATAGGCGGCTACAACCGGATGAGCTGCGTGACGTTCAGCCTCCGTACGCACCACTGGCAAACACTGCTCGGCGGTATACCGATTGTGGTACGGTGCCGGCGTCATGTAGGGCCAGTGCGGTTTGACATAGCTTAAATGCAGCACCCACGGTTGCCCGCCCCGTTTACGCATGAACGCAAGCGCTTGATCGGTCA
>CAIZGG010000482.1 GCA_903932425.1 uncultured beta proteobacterium
CATGCTCATGAGTATCGCTGACGTACACGGCGTTGGTTTGCAGGCGGCTCAGGGCATGAACTTCGCAGAGACGTTCTATTGGGATATGGATGACGAGACCCGTAAGTTTTCGCAACGTTTTTTCAAAGAAATGGGCAAAATGCCTACTGCGTTGCAGGCCGGGCAATACTCAGCTGTTTTGAATTATTTGCGAGCGGTCGAGAAGTCGGGTAGTGATGACGTGGCTGATGTCATGAAAACCCTGCATGACATGCCGATTCGTGACGCCTTTGCACGTAATGCCAAGTTGCGTGCCGACGGGAAACTGATACACGATACGTATTTGGTGTCTGTCAAAACCCCCGCTGAATCCAAAGCTCCTTGGGATTACTACAACATCGTCAAAACCGTTTCGGGCGAGCAGTCCTTTAATCCTCTGTCTGAAAGTCAGTGTCCGCTGGTAAAAAAATAAGTTGATCAACTAAAGAGCTTAGTCATGATGGATGTTTTATGGTGCGAAGCGTTGGCTGCCAAAGTCAACGCTGATGAAAGATTGGTGTGGCGTGGGCGTCATGTCTCAACATCATTTTTGTTGCAGGTTGATCAAGTCCAGTACGTGATTCAGATCTTGGCTGGGCGTGTCGCTGCAGTGAAAAAAGGTCCTTTCCCTATCGCAGACTGGGTGTTTGCGCTGCGGGCAAGTGAAACTGCCTGGACAGAGTTCTTACAGCCTATCCCCAAGCCTGGCTTTCATGACGTGATGGCGATGCTCAAACTCAAGCACCTCAAGATGGAGGGCGATTTGTATCCCTTAATGTCACACCTGCTGTATTTCAAAGATGTCTTGGCAAGCGTACGAGGTTGCGAGGTGGCAGCATGAGTCATGACGCGATGAACGCGCAAGTTTTTGTCGAGCCGATCGTTGGTCGTTACATGCATCTCACTTTAAATGGTCAACACCATCGTGTCTATGTCGAAGAAGCGGGTACGGGTGTGCCCTTGTTGTGTTTGCATACCGCGGGCGCCGATACGCGTCAGTATCGCGCGCTGATGAACGATAACGAGCTGCTCAAGCAATTTAGAGTGATTGCCTTTGATCTGCCCTGGCATGGTAAGTCGTCGCCGCCTGAAGGCTGGCAAAATGGTACCTATCGACTGTCGTCGCATGATTACACGCAGGCGATCTTGGCTGTTGCTGATGCGCTTGAACTTGATCAGCCGATTGTGATGGGCTGTTCAATCGGTGGCCGAATCGTGCTGCACCTCGCGCTTGAGCATCCCGAACGCTTTGGTGCGGCGATTGGCTTGCAGTCTGGCGCGCATGTTGACCCTTATTATGATCTTGAGTGGTTGCACCGCTCTGATGTTCATGGCGGCGAAGTGTGTGCCGGGATCGTCTCGGGCTTGATTGGTCCGCTTAGCCCCACCCGACACAAGTGGGAAACTCTTTGGCATTACATGCAAGGTGGGCCCGGTGTGTTCAAAGGCGATCTGTTTTTTTACAATGCCGATGGGGATATCCGCGACCGCGTCAAACAGATTGACACAAAAAAATGTCCGCTTTGGCTATTGACCGGCGAATATGATTATTCGTGTACGCCAGAAGACACTGCCTTTCTAGGGAAAACGATTGAGGGTGTCACCTGGCAAATTATGGAGGGGATGGGACACTTTCCAATGAGCGAAGATCCTGAAAAGTTTCTGACTTATCTAAAACCCGTCCTGCAAGCCGCCCAGCGCGCACGCGCCAAAGCGCCGTAGCGGTCTTGCGGTGGGGCTCAAGCGCGAAAGCCCTACAATCACGCTAGCCTGTCAATTCTTGATGTTCATGAAAAATTTTCTTAATCGGCTGTGGATCGCAGCTTTGCAGCCTCAGGCCACCCGTTGGCTTGTCTTGGGCGCCGGCTTTTGGCTTGGTTGCCTGTCGTGGGTGCGTCACTTGCACCTCCCCGATGAGGGACGCTATGTAGGTGTGGCATGGGATATGGCGCGCGCCGACAGCTTTTTAGTCCCTTTGATGAATGGGCTACCTTATTTTCATAAGCCACCGCTGTTTTACTGGTTGACTGATTTGTCGGTGCTTGTGTTTGGCGCACACGAGTGGTCGGTGCGCATACCGTCTTGGTTGGCGGCCTGGTCAAGTGCGATTGCCTTATATTTTTTTATACGTCAGCACCGCGGCATCAAACAAGCCACCCTGAGCTTAATCATCCTGTGCACACTGCCCCTGTTTTATGGGGGTGCGCAATATGCCAATCTGGATATGTTGGTCGCGGGATTGATTTCCCTCACGATTCTTGCCGGTGCGCAGGCGGTATTGAGTAGTGAGCAAGGGCAGCCCTGCCGTTGGTTCTCTGTTGCGGCGGCGGTGTTTGCTGGTTTGGCGATTCTTGCTAAAGGTTTAATTGGTTTGGCCTTGCCTGGTGGCGTCTTATTCTTTTGGCTGGTGTTTTCAAAGCGTTGGCGCGGGCTCGGTATCTTGCTTTGGCCGCCCGCAATCTTAGCGTTTGTTGTTGTGACCTTGCCTTGGTTTTGGGCGATGCAGGCCAAGTTTCCCGAGTTTTTCAATTACTTTTTTATTCATCAGCAATACGAACGGTTCGTCAGCCAAAGCTTTAATAACCCTCAGCCAGTATGGTTTTATTTGCCCGTGCTGTTTGGCATGACCATGCCGTGGTCGCTTGGTTTACTTGCGGCGTTTAACCGTCGTTTTTGGCAAAGCACCTTGCAGTCGTTTGGCTTACTGATGCTGATTTGGTTGCTGCTTATTTTTATCTTTTTTTCGATCCCAGCCTCAAAGCTGATTGGCTACATTTTGCCGGCGTTGCCGCCACTGGCTGTGCTGAGTGCTGAAGCGTTGCTGTTTGCTTTGCAGGGTCGCTGGGCCTCGCATATCCCCCGTACGATTGCCACGTATTTTGTGATTTCAAGCGTTGCCTGCGTGGCTGGGATGGGCGTGTTTCGCTTTATCCAAACGGACACTGCCTATGTCATGGGTGCACAGATTGCAGCTCAAAAAAAGCCAACAGACGTGTTTGTCTATGTGCGCAGTTATCCGTTTGATTTAGCTTTTTACGCAGGGGCGGCCGAGCCTGCCTGGGTAGTCGAAAACTGGGAAAATCTTCCAAAGCGCGATAACTGGCGTAACGAATTAACAGATGCCGCACGCTTTAACCCAGAGGTCGGTCGGCAGACGCTGATCAATTTCAAAGAGTTGGTGGCGCGGCTGTGTTCGAGCGAACAAAGAGTCTTTTGGGTGCGCGGTGATCGTTGGATTGTTCAGCATCTGCCCTTTTTGGCACAAATCCCCCCCTTCTTTGAGCAGCCAGATGATGGACGTCTTTGGAAACTTGAAAACGATGCTGCTTTTAAGACTAAGCTCTGTACCAAAGCAGAATAATTAAAGCTTAAAGCCGAATAACTGACTAATCTTCTTCTACCCCGGAGACTTGTGCATGACAACTGATGCTAAAAAACAAAAAATTAAAACCCCCGAGTCTTTACGTAGCGCACGTTGGTTTGCGCCTGATGACTTGCGTTCGTTTGGTCATCGCTCGCGTGCCATGCAAATGGGCTATGGCCCCGAAGACTGGGCGGGCAAACCTGTGGTCGGCATTATCAACACTTGGTCGGACATCAATCCTTGCCATAGCCATTTCAAGCAGCGCGTTGAAGACGTGAAGCGCGGTGTGTTGCAAGCAGGCGGATTTCCGATTGAGTTGCCTGCGCAATCCCTGGCCGAGCAGTACGTCAAGCCCACGACGATGCTCTATCGCAACTTGCTCGCGATGGACGTCGAAGAACTGTTGCGCTGCCACCCGATTGATGGTGCCGTGCTAATGGGCGGCTGTGACAAGACTACGCCAGCACTGCTGATGGGGGCGACCAGCGCCGGCTTGCCTACAATCTATGTGCCGGCAGGCCCCATGTTGCGTGGTAACTGGCATGGCAAAACGCTCGGTTCTGGCTCTGATGCCTGGAAGTTTTGGGATGATCGCCGCGCAGGCCTGATTAATCAAACGCAATGGCTAGAGATCGAAGGCGGTATCGCCCGCAGTCATGGTACCTGCATGACCATGGGTACGGCCAGCACGATGACCGCGATCGCCGAAGCCCTTGGTATGACCTTGCCAGGCTTCTCGTCAATCCCTGCTCCTGATTCAAACCACATGCGCATGAGCGCCGAGTCGGGACGTCGTATTGTCGACATGATCTGGGAAGACCTGACGCCCAACAAAATCCAAACCCACGCTGCCTTTGAAAATGCGATTGCAGTTGCGATGGCGATGGGCTGTTCAACCAACGCGATCATTCATGTGATTGCACAAGCTAAGCGCGCTGGGTGTGACATCAGTCTTGACGATTTCGATCGCTTTAGCCGGATTGTTCCGGTGATTGCTAACGTGCGCCCAAGCGGTGAAGAGTATCTGATGGAAGACTTCTTCTACGCCGGCGGTTTGCCAGGCTTGATGACGCGTATCACGCAGCACTTGCATTTAGACGCACTGACCGTCACCGGCAAGACGCTCGGTGAAAATATCGCGGGCGCGGGCGTTTACAACGACGACGTGATTCGCCCTGTCGATAATCCTATTTACGCTGAGGGCGCGCTTGCTGTACTAAAAGGGAATCTGGCCCCTGATGGTTGCGTGATTAAACCCAGCGCCTGCCCCGAGCACTTGCATCGCCATACGGGCCCGGCCCTGGTCTTTGACGACTACCCCTCAATGAAGGCTGTGATCGATAGCGACGATCTTGACGTGACTGCCGATCATGTGTTGATTTTGCGCAATGCCGGCCCACAAGGCGGGCCCGGGATGCCCGAGTGGGGCATGTTGCCGATGCCTAAAAAGCTGCTCAAACAAGGCGTACGAGATATGTTGCGCATGTCAGACTCACGCATGAGCGGCACAAGTTATGGCGCTTGCGTATTGCACATTTCACCCGAGTCTTATGTGGGTGGTCCGTTGGCGTTGGTTAAAAATGGCGACATGATCTCTGTTGACGTACCAGCCCGCACCATTAACCTTGAGATCTCTGACGCCGAGATGGCGGCGCGTAAAGCGGCCTGGAAAGCGCCCGAGCCTCGCTATGAGCGTGGCTATGGTTGGATGTTCTCTAAGCATATTGAACAGGCCAACGAGGGTTGCGACTTTGATTTCTTGCGCACTGATTTTGGTGCTCCGGTTTCTGAACCCGACATTTATTAATAGAGAGCGCTGATGAGCACACTGAAAAAAGACACCCGCGAAAAACTGATGGGTATCAGCACGGCCACGCTTGCAACCTGCTTGTTTAAGCGTGGCTTGCGTAATCAGTTTATCCAGGGCGTGCAGCGCCTATCAACGTCCACCAAAAATATGGTCGGTGAGGCGTATACGTTGCGCTATATTCCCGCGCGCGAAGATCTCAACTCTATGGAAGTCTTTAAAGACCGCAGCCACCCGCAGCGCAAGGCCATTAACGAATGCCCAGAAGGTGCGGTGTTCGTCATCGACAGTCGTAAAGATGCACGGGCTGCCTCGGCAGGCGGTATTTTGGTGGGTCGTCTGATGGCTCGCGGGGTGGCCGGTGTGGTCACCGATGGCGGTTTTCGTGATTCAGCTGAAATCGCCGAGCTCGGTATCCCAGCCTACCATCAGCGCCCCTCAGCGCCCACCAACCTGACGTTGCATCAAGCGATTGACATCAATGTTCCGATCGCCTGCGGCGACGCTCCTGTCTTCCCGGGCGATGTGATTGTGGGTGATGGCGATGGCGTCATTGTCTTGCCAGCACATCTGGCAGACGAATTAGCAGCAGAGGCCTTTGAAATGACGATTTTTGAAGACTTTGCAACCGAAGAAGTCAGGGGAGGGCGCTCGATTATGGGGCTGTATCCCAATACCGACCCGCAAACAACGGTTGATTTTCAGGCCTGGCGTAAAAAGACAGGCCGCTGATGAGTGTTGCTGTAGGTGCCTGATGCGAGGCATTGGGCACAACTCGACGAGTTTGGTAAGTGCCCATGCCCCGCTAACGGGGTGGGGCCTAAGCCTTGTAATAAGAAGGGGGGGTGGGGTGAACGACGGGGCTCGAACCCGCGACAACCAGAATCACAATCTGGGACTCTACCAACTGAGCTACGTCCACCACAGAGCGAAGATTCTAGCATGTTTGCGCCCAGTTTGCCCTCTTGTGGCGGTTCGACGTTTTAACTGTAGGCCTCTTAAATGACCGGATTACACGCGCTTCTCTCTGAATATTGGCCGCACGTCTTGTTTATCTTGTCGGGGGTGGCGGGTACGACCGCCGCCGTTCACGCAGCCATGACCAAACAAGATGTACGGGCGGCGATCGCTTGGGTTGGGGTCGCTTTGTTTTCGCCTATTTTTGGGGCCGTGCTGTACCTGGTGGCTGGTATCAATCGCGTACGAAAACAACGCATCACACAGCCACGCGCCGGTACGATTTACGCTGAAGACGTGATTGAAAGGGTTTTGGTGCACGATGTCTGCGCAGCTGCAGGTGCGCAGTTTGCCACCCTCAAGGTTTTAGGTGATCGCGTCAGTCACTTCAATGTTCTGAACTTCAATGAAATTCAGACGCTTCGTGGTGGCGATGAAACCTATCCCGCGATGTTGGCAGCGATTCGTGGTGCGACTCAGTCAATTGCCTTACAGAGCTACATTTTTGATCACGATGCTTTGGGCGTCGAGTTTGCTCAGGCATTGATCGAGGCGCAGGCACGCGGTGTGCAGGTTAGGGTCTTGATTGACGCAGTTGGGTCGAAGTACTCTCACCCACCCATTATCAATATGCTGACGAAAGGGGGGGTGAAAACGGCTCTTTTTATGCGCCCTATGTTTGGTTTGCGCCTAGCCTATGCCAATTTGCGCAGTCACCGCAAATTACTTGTGGTGGATGGCGTGCATGGCTTTACGGGTGGCATGAATATTCGTGCCGGATTTTTGAGTGCGGTGGCTAAAGCAGACGTTACACAAGACACGCACTTTGAACTGAAGGGCCCCATTGTGCATCAGTTGATCATCAGTTTTGCGCACGACTGGCAGTTCACAACACAAGAACAACTCAAGGGCCCTGACTGGTTTGCCCCAGCGTTGGGTCAATTGATTGATCGAGGGATCCCAATGCGCTGTGTGGCCTCTGGCCCAGATGGCACGTTGGGTAGCACGCACAACATGTTGTTGGGCGCTTTATCGGTCGCGCAGCACCATGTACGCATTCAATCGCCTTATTTTTTGCCAGATCTTGTCTTGATCGCAGCCTTGTCGACCGCCGCGCGCAGAGGGATCGTGGTGGATATTGTTGTACCGGGTGCTAACAACTTGAAGCTAGTGAACGCTGCCATGATGGCGCAGCTTGATCAGTTGATCTTGACTGGATGTCGCGTATGGCAAGCGCAGGGCAACTTTGATCACTCTAAACTGTGCACGGTTGACGGCGGCTGGTCTTATGTTGGCTCATCGAACATTGATCCGCGTAGTCTGCGCTTGAATTTTGAGCTTGACCTTGAAGTGTACGACCGTGAATTTGCCGCGGGGCTTGAACGCCAAATCGACAGCGTCATCGCGCAGGCAGAGCGTATTTCGATTCGTACGCTACGCCGGTTGCCGTTTTGGCTGAGGCTACGTAATAAGGTGGCGTGGTTAGCGTCACCTTATCTGTAGAGGGCTGTCTGGGCCCTCTGAGGCGCAAGCTGAAGATCTTTGTAACTCTTTTCAAGGAGCAGTCAGCGGATCCACCTTTGGATCAGCCGCCGGCCCTACGCCCGCACCCTGGATGTCATAGCGCGTCATTGAGGCTTTCACGACTCCTTGCGCTTTCATCTCTTCAACAAAGGTGCGCAAAAATAAAGCCGCTTTGGGGCCTTTGGTTTTGGGTACGCCCATTGCTTGATTAATCACCATAAAGCGCTCACCGAGCATGCGAACTCCCGACACATCCTTGGTGTCCGCCTCAAGCTGTTGCTTGACGCCTGCGGCAACTTCAAAGCCCTTTTCGAGAAAG
>CAIZGG010000483.1 GCA_903932425.1 uncultured beta proteobacterium
CGCACCCAGTTGTGATTATTGCCAGCCGCTGGGGTGCTATCGGCCACCAACGCAGTAAACGTACCCGTTAAAGCATTAGTCGCCATATCTGGCAACCCATGCACCCTGATCAGTGCGTTCAAGATCCCCATACTAATAGCAAGTAATGCAAGAAGCACATGACCAGCAAGGTTAGTGGCATCGGGATGCATCGTAAACGCAAAAATCGTGGCTGCAAAGAGCAACGCCCACTCAACCAAAAATCCGAAACGCTCTTGCTTCCAAAGCGTTTTATTTTTCAGAATACGAGAGCCCGCAACGACGCCGACCACATAGAAGCCAATCACTAGAAAATAACGGTCGATGCTGCTCGTTAAGCCATGTACGCCTAACGAGAAGCCAAGCATCAAGAGGTTGCCTGTCATCATCTCGGCAAACACATGGCCCAGCCCAATAAAACAAGCCGCATCGACCAAGCCTGAAAGCGAAGTGATTAAATAGACGCCCGTTGCCCTGTTCAGTAGTCCGAGGCGTTGTGCAAAGTTTTTCAATTGGTGCGTCACTATCTAGCCCTTTAAATAAACCTAATCAAACTGAATACCCGCACCTTTAATCAACTTATCCATCCGAGCCGATTCTTGTTGGATGAAAGTGCTGAAGGCCTCAGGACCAGAGCCATCAACCAAGAGCCCCAGCGCATCCAGCTGCTTTTGAATCTCTGGATCTTTTGTGAAAGCATCTAGCTCGAGAGAAAGCGTACGAGTCAGTTGCGGCGGCAGCCCCGCTGGGGCCACAATACCGAGCCAGGTCGCGATTTCAAAACCCGCAAGACCGCTCTCAGCGAGCGTGGGGGTTTCAGACATCAGCGGCACCCTCTTTAAGGTTGTCACACCAAAACTCTTTAACTGCCCTGCTTTTGTAAACCGAGACGCGCTCAATACCGTATCGAACATGACGTCCACCCGTCCGGCCAGCAGATCTGCAACAGCGGGACTCCCACCCTTATAGGCGACGTGCGTCATCTCAACACCGCTAGCCATGTTGAAGGCCTCGGCCGCAAGATGCGAGGTCGAGCCGTTACCAAACGACGCATAATTCAACTGGCGAGGTTTGCTTTTTGCGTACGCAATAAATTCTTGAACGGTTGTTGCAGGTACAGACGGATGCGCAACAAGCACCAGGGGCACTTTGACCACGAGGGTAATGTGCGTGAAATCGCGTTCAGGGTTGTAGGGCAAGCGATCACCGAACGAACTGCGCGCCGTTGTGAAATCACCTGCCGTGGCTAGGTACAAGGTGTAGCCGTCGGCGGGCATTCGTGCGACTTGCGCTGCGGCGATCGTTCCGGCCGCACCTGGGCGATTTTCAACCACAAACTGCTGGCCCATCGTACGAGACAAATAATTTGCGACGAGTCGACCAAAAATATCACCTGCCCCACCTGGCGGATAGCCCACGATCAGGCGCACGGGCTTATTGGGATACGTTGCCTCAGTGTTGGCGACAAGCGTCGTAGGTGCAAGGGCTGCGGCCAGTAAGCACGCAAGGGTTTGTCTCTTTTTCATGTTGGCCGTGGCCTCCTTTTGAGGCGATTGTACGAGATTGGCCCGTAGGGCCCCTATCCGGGTCTTGCTTCAGGCAAGACTGCACGCGATAGCTAGTTGCGCCCGACACTGCGCGGATCAAACGCGCGCTGGAGGCCGTCGCCTATAAAGTTAATGGCCACTACAGAAATCAAAATAATAAGCCCGGGATAGATTGCTAGCGGCGGATCGCTTATCAAAAGTTCTTGCGCATTGTTCAAGATACTTCCCCAACTAGTCGAAGGTGGCTGAATACCAACCCCCAAAAAGCTCAATGCGGATTCGACGAGAATAATTCGTCCCATGGCAAGAGTCGTGGCAACAATCACGGGCGAGATGGCGTTCGGAATCACATGTACCGACAAAATTCTTAAGGTTGAAGACCCTTGCGCCTTTGCCGCCAATACGAAGTCACTGGTATTGAGCGCCAAAGTCGACGCTCGCATCAGGCGTGCGACACCCGTCCAACCCAGCACAATCAAAATCACCACAATGCGCCAATAACCAGCATCGCCTGAGCGTACGAAATCCACTGAAAAACCTATTTTCGTTAAATCAAGTGCCGCCAAAATAATCAACAACGGCAAGCTGGGCAACGACATCATAAAGTCAGTAAAACGCATCAATAGCGAATCGAGTGCACCACGAAAATACCCTGCACAAGCACCGATCACAATACCAATCAGGGATGAACCCAGCGCTGCAATCAAACCAATCGACAACGAAACTCGACCACCACGCAACAAACGCATCAGTTCATCGCGTCCGGCCTCGTCAGTACCCAACCAATGTAAAGCAGAGGGTGGCTCAAAGCGTGCCAGCAAATCCGTTTCGACACCGGTCAGGCCGCATAGTTGCTCGATTCCTTCAACGGAAAAACACGCGAGCACGATCAACGCCAGAACGAAAACGCCAAGCATGGCTGCACGCTCTTGCCGCAGGGCCTTAAACCGAATTGACCAAATCGATTGAGGAGGCGCGAGTTCAAGCATCACGAGCACCTCGATTGAAAAGGATCGAGTTCAGCAATCACGAACGCCCCCCTTGTAAACGAATACGAGGATCGAGCAAAGAGTACGAAAAATCAGCAATCAGACTACCGATCAAGACCATCGTCGTCGTGAACAACAAACAAACCAGTGCGAGGTTGTAATCGTTTCCCATGATCGACTCATAGATCAAGCGACCCATGCCTCGCCAACCGAACATGGTTTCGATCAAGGTAGCACCCGATAATAAATGGCCGAAACCCAAGGCGATGATAGTCATGATGGGGATCATGGCGTTGCGCAGTGCGTGTTTAAAGATGATGCGCTTATTTGACAAACCCTTGGCACGCGCCGTACGAATATGATCCTGGCTTAAGACTTCGATCATGGCTGAGCGGGCATAGCGGGTCAAGCCACCAATCTCGATCAATACTAAGGTCAAACAGGGTAAGACCAGATAAGCAATTGGCGCATAGGGCTGATCTGCGCGAGGCATCCCACCCGCCGGCAACACTCCAAATTTAACGGCGAATACGTAAATAAAAATCAAACCCAGCCAAAAGCCTGGCACCGAAATACCCAAAAACGCCAGCAGACTAATGACCCGATCTACCCAACCACCGCGGTAAACGGCAGCGAGGGTCCCTAAGCCAATTGCAATCACTGTACTCAGGAGAAACGCCGTCCCTGTCAGAATAATCGTGTTACCCAGCGCAGGGACAACAATATCTAACACCGGTCTATGCTGGATGCGCGAAAAACCGAAATCGCCCTGTAACGCGTTGAACAGCCAACTCGCGTAGCGCGAAAACAGTGGCTCATCGACGCCGTAAATCGCGCGTAGCTTGGCAACATCTTCAGGCATCATGTTCGGGTTAGCCGACATCAGCAAATCAATCGGGTCACCGGGCATGAGTCCGATCAACGTAAAAATCACAAACGATTTAAGCAGCAAGACAAGAAGTAAACCCGCCACTCGCCAAGAGATAAAGCGAACCATCAGGCCTCCAGCGGATGGTGACAGGCAAGCTGCCGCCCAAGTGCATCGTGCCGCAAAACCGGCACGTCTGTTTGACACCGCGCGCTCGCCCGAGGACAACGTGGGTGAAACGTACACCCCGAGGGCGGGGCCAACGGGCTGGGGATCTCACCGCGCAGTGCTTGGCCTGGTACGCGCTTACCCGCCCCAAGCTTTGGCATCGACTGCAGTAAGGCGACCGTATAGGGGTGACTCGGTTGCGTAAACAGTAAATCTTTTGAGGCGACCTCGACGATACGGCCCAAATACATCACTGCAACGCGATCTGCTAAATGATGAACGGCATTTAGATCATGGCTCACCAACAAGTAACTCACACCCAGTTGAGTCTTAAGTTCAGTCAACAAATTAAGAATCTGACTTTGAATCGAGACATCAAGTGCAGAAAGAGGTTCATCAGCAATAATCAATTCAGGACTGGACGCTAACGCGCGAGCAATCGCAATGCGTTGGCGTTGGCCACCACTAAACTGATGGGGATACCTCGACGCAGACTCGACCGGCAAACCGACCTGTCTCATGACCTGATCCACACGCGCCACACGCTCAGCAGAGGTGCCCAAGCGATGCACCACAAGGGGCTCAGCAATCAGATCGCGCACAGTCAGTCTCGGATTCAACGAGCCGAAAGGATCCTGAAAAATAAACTGCACGCGTTGTCGCATTTCACGACGCTCTTTCTGAGTCATTTGATCAGTGCGCGCGCCGTAAAATGAGATCACCCCTTCGGTGACCGGTACCAAGTCGAGGATAGAGCGAACAAGAGTCGTCTTGCCCGAGCCGCTTTCGCCGACAAGTGCCAAGGTTTCACCAGTAGCGATCGTCAGGCTTGCTTGACTCACCGCTTGAATATCGGGCCCGCGCCTGAACATACCCGTGCTTGAGCGAAACCGAATCGTCACCTCGGCGATCTCGAGCAAGGGCTTTGCCAGGTGGTCGTTGCCGTTTTGATTTAGGCTAGGCACTATCATGCAAGCACACAGGCAACGCAGTGTTGTGCATCAACTGCTCGCAACGCAATTGTCTCGGTTCTGCATCGCTCTTGCGCCTGTTCACAACGGGGCGCAAAAGCGCAACCTCTTGGTCGAGATTTTAAATTAGGTACGGTGCCAGCAATCGTAGGCAACACTTTACGAGCGTGCTTCATACTCGGAATCGACGCCATCAGGCCCTGCGTATAGGGGTGGCGGGGCTGACTCAAGACTTGTTGCAACGGGCCTCTCTCGACCACCTCACCCGCATACATCACCAACATATCATCGGCCATTTCGCTGATTACGGCCAAATTGTGACTGATCAACAGCAAAGCCATCCCCTCTTGCTGCTGCAACTCGAGCAACAAATCTAAAATTTGCGCCTCAATGGATACGTCTAAAGCCGTGGTTGGTTCATCTGCAATCAATAAATCAGGTTTGCAGGCCAACGCCATCGCAATCATTACCCGTTGACGCATACCGCCAGACAGCTGATGCGGGTAGGCATCGACCCGCGAGTGCGGGTCTGCGATACCGACACGCTCAAGTAACTCAATCGCGTGCGACCTTGCACGGGCGCTTGAGGCGCCTTCGTGAACAAGCAACATTTCAGCTAACTGTCGCCCGACGGTCATCACAGGATTGAGCGCCGTCATCGGCTCTTGAAAAATCATAGCAATGCGCGGGCCACGCACGGTTTGCCACTGCCGCGTGCTCAAGGTGGTGAGATCCATCCCATCAAACACTAATCGGCCTGACATTGTTGCCTCTTCAGGCAACAAACCCATCAAGGCAAGCGCGGTCATCGACTTACCACACCCGCTTTCGCCCACGATACCAAGAGTGCGGCCACGCTCTAGCGTAAACGAGACCTCTTTAAGAATCGTCGTCGCGCTTGTCTTCGAGCCGAGAGTCACGGACAAAGCACTGACTTCAAGCAACGCATGCTCGGTGGCTGGCCTCAAGGTTTGACTCGCCAGTCTTCAACCCACAGCGTAAACAAACCCCAGCGCTTTTCATTAACGAGCCCAGTGAGCCACTTTGGAGAAATAAAAGCCACGGTTGGAAAATACAAAAATATCTCGGGCAAATCGTCAGCGGCAATATCGAGAATACGTTTCCAGGCAGCGCGACGTACCGTTGGGTCGAGTGCAGCCCAAGCGTCCATCAGCGCCGCATCCATTGCCGGATTTCTGTACCCCATGTAATTCAAACCGGTCCAATTGTTTTTTTCGGAAGGAATTTGATCCGAGTGATAATAAATATAGGGCACAGAGTCTAAGGGCGCATCCGTTTGAAATTCAACCAAGCCCTTAAACTGCCGACGTCGCAAAGTCTCACCAAATAGGAGACGCGCGGGTTCGTTTTTAATCACGATCTCAATACCAAGCGCTTTCAACTGAGTCTGAATCACTTGCTCGACTAATTCGCGTATCCGGTTACCCGAGGTTGAGACCAGATCGAGCGACAGTTTTTCGCCTTTAGCGTTAACAAGAATACCGTCAGCGCCCGGCCGAAAGCCAGCCTCAGCAAGCAAGGCACGCGCGGCCTTAGGATCATAGGGATACACCTTGATCGAGGGATCCCAGCCAAACTGAGTCGGGTGCTTAAAGCTATCGGACACTTCAAATTTGTTACCAAAAATTTTGCTTACTAGCGTCTTGCGATCAATACCCATTTGAATCGCTTGTCGAACTTTCTTTTCAGCAAGCAAGGGGTGATCAAACTGCACGGCTAAGTGTTCATAGCTGGCAACCGAGGGAACAAACGCCCAATCATACTTATCGGTCGAGGTTTTCATCATTGCCAAATGCTGATCAAGCGTCAAGCCGATATTGCCCGAGCCGACGGTATCTACAGCACCGGCGAGCAGATTAGCCTGCAACGCCGAAGTATTTTCAACCAGCCGAAACGTGATTTTTTGAAAATATGGCTTCGTTCCTTTCCAATACGGGTTCGGCACTACCGTCACCGACTCATTTGGACGAAACTCTGTGATGCGATAAGGCCCCATCCATAGGCCTGGCTCTTCGGGCTTGCGATTAAATAAAGACTTCTGACCATAATCGAGCGGGTTTGCTGCAGCTTTAAAAATTGGCCCTTCAATATGCTCTGCGATCGGTGCGGGGGCTGAGCGATCGAAGTCATAGCGAACGATTTTTAGTGTCACCTTCACGTTAAGCGCATCAACCGCCAGAACGCTTTCGACCGTGGGTGGCACCGAGAAAGCTTTCTCAACCTCAAAGCCAAAGACCACATCATTGGCCGTGACAGGTTTTCCATCTGCCCAGAACAGGCTGTCTTTGAGCGTAAAAAGAACCTCCATCCCATCGGTACCATCGGCACGCTTGACGACCTTAGCGCGTCCATTGGCAATCGTTGGCACCTCGGTACACAGTTGACAAATCACTTCGCCGCTTGCTGCGAAACCCGTCATGCCTCTGCGCGCCATCCCAAGAATCGTGTCCTTGACGCTGGTGGTTGTAATGTTTGGGTGCAAATCTGAAGGAAACTGCACAATGCCAACAGTAAGTGCCTCGCGAGGCTGAGCTTGAGCAAGACTTGGGGTCATCCAGGCGAGTGCAAAACAGATACCGAATGAACCAAACAATCGAAGCGAGTTTTTTGAACTATTCTGCACGGCACATTCAACCTTTAACGAACGATCGGAACAAGCTGAAACACTGCTTCAGCCACACTTGCAACATGTTCTTCTGTAAAAGCAAGTGGCACCGGTGTGTTGTCTAACCACAAATCGTACAGATCGCGGTAGTGACGATCACCCGGAGAGCCTCCTTGTCCTGGCCCCATTGAGGCAATGCCGACGGGCCAGTTACCGACATCTACAACGGCCCTAAAACTCGACCCACCCGTCACATTCATATTCTCGATTGTTGGCCACCAACGCGCATACACCGTTGACCCATCGCCCGCAGAACCGTGGCCTTTGACCGTTGCAAGCGCAGCTAAATTTGCAGGCAACTTTGTTTCGAGCGGGTGCCGTAGATGAACATCATGCAATTGTCCCCAGGTCGGCAGCTCTTGCTCTGGCGTTGCCCAGCCCTTCTCAGCAGCAAGCTTTGCCAACTGTCGAACAGATCTAAACAAACAATCGATCAATAAACTATCGCGCGCGCGGGCCGGGTGCGCGCCGAAACGAGCGTCTGGGTTTTGAAGCGCGGCGAGTGTCACATGAGGATGCACGACAGTAATGACATCGGAAATAGAGGGCGGGACCAAAAGCGGGCGCACCTCGCGCTGCAAAAGCCCCCACCAGTATTCGTAGAGAGCCGCCTCGCGCGATGCCGCAGAAATTTCGCAATCCCAGTGCATGAAACTCCATTGCACAGAAGCTTTTAGAGGATCGGGCTGGGCACTTTGCGCTGCATGCAGCAGATCAATCAAGATCCGCGCGCGAGTTGAATACACATCTTGTTGCAGCGCCCAGCTATCGCTTTGCGAATGTTTGGCTGTCATCGAAGACAAGCACTGCACGATCCGCTTGTGACGGTCGTTTGCTGTCCATTCAAAACTGATCCGACGTTCTGCCACAGGCCAGTCGGCAGGAAACGGCATTTGATTCGCACTGGCGATCCAGCCGCGCTCTGGATTAAATTCACCCGGCATATGATCAAGCGACAAAATACCGTCCCATGGATAATCACCCGCCGCAGGAACTGGTAGTAAACCATCATGGTTGCGGCGCACGGGCACACGCCCGGCCGACTGCCAGCCAATATTGCCGTCGATATCGGCGTACATGTAATTTGTTCCCCACACTGCATGACGAATCGCAGCGCGAAATTCATCCCAATTTTGCGCGAATACCTTGGGCACATATTCAAGATTGACCGAAGCACCCGACTGTAGCCAGGCCGCTCGCAAGACCACTGCTCTGCCTGGGCCCTCCGACACAACTGGCCCTAGCGCTGTGAAAGCAAGCCTGACACTCACTGGCGCTTGACCACGCACCTTAATTTCTTCGCCCACGCGCTCAATCGGTTCAGCACCCTGAGGGCCACGGTACTGCGTGCCGTCAGCAGAGACTTCAAGCACGTACAGATCTTCTTGATCAATTTGAAAATCAGTACGGCCAAAGGCGATCCGCTCGTTGTGACCAAACTGTACGCCGGGACGCCACACAGGCCCTGCCCCAATCACGTTCAAACCTGGAGCCATCAAATGGGACACCATACGCGGGCTCGGGATACTAAACGGCAGGTGCGGGTCATTCGCCAGCACAGGGCGACCCGTCGTTGTGAGCGAGGGTGAGATGACCCATGCGTTGCTGCCGTTACGCGAATCGATGTCGGGCTGAAAGATCTCAGCGAGCACGCTCGCATCTAAGTGTGCAACCTGTTTGATCTTATCGAACGGGAGTGGCGCCACTCGATAGTTCAACAGGGTTAAGTCTGCACGCGTAACCGTTGCTGGGTCAAAACCTTCAGGGATGGTTAAAGGCCAAGCCGGCTCAAGCGGGTGCGCCAGAGCATCTGCGGCTAGCATGCCACGGCTCGCCAACAGGGCTCGTCGCACCTCACCCTGAATGTTTGGTGACGCTGACACACGGGCCCGCAATAAATCGTCTTTTTGCCACCGCGCTGGCAGCATCCCCAAGGTTTTAAATTCGATGGGTAATAACTCGGCGTCTTGCAATACTTGATCCACACGCGCATTCACGCCAGCCACAAAGGCCTCGGCGACCCCCTCTACACGGGGATCAAGCTTCTTCCATTCTTGATCGACAGGCCCGCGAAACGCGAGCAAACGCGCAACGTGATCGAACGGTACAAAGGCCGGACCAAAAACCTCAGCCAGCGAGCCTATCTGACGCCGATGGTTGAGGTCCAGTTGCCACAACCGCAGTAAAGCGGCGCAATACCCTTGTCCAAAGAAAGCATCATTAATCGTTTGCGCTTGGATATGAGGGATGCCCCACTGATCGATTGTGATCGAAATCGGTGCATGAAGGCCTTGAACGTGATGGGTCGTATTCGCAGATATTGTCATGTCACCACAGAGATAGCGTTAAACGAATAAAACAGCATTAGTCACCACTCGCCTAACTAATGAAATTAGTCACCACTCGCCTAACTAATGAAATTAGTCACCACTCGCTTAACTAAGGAATAAAAAACTCAGAGCATTCGCTCAGATCAACTTAGCGACGCGCATTCAACTCAATCAAGCGCACCGAGTTCAACCCATTATGATAGACAGTTGTCCTCTCTGCCAACAAATTATTAAACATTTTCCGACTAAAAAGGCTTAGCCCATGTACTCGCTCTACCTCGATCTTCCGTCTGAGTCCGATTTGGATCATGATCAAGCGCGTCAGCGCGGCGCGTCAGGGCACGCGGTTGCCGCAACAGCCTCGCCACTTGCCACACTCGCCGCAATCAACGTGATCCAGCGCGGGGGCTCGGCCGCAGACGCGGTTGTCGCAGCGCAGGCAGTTCTAGGCTTAGTTGAGCCCCACGCCTCTGGGTTCGGCGGCGGCACGGTCATCGTTTGGCACGATCAACAAACCGGCAACTCGGGTGTGATTGACGGTTTGGCCGCGGCCCCCGCTGCAGTCACCGACCGCTTACTGGTCGATTTCGACGGTCGCGCCGTCCCTCGCGAACGGGCGATGTTCGGCGGAAGAACAGTAGGCGTTCCGGGTACGTTACGTGCGCTCGAAAAAATTCATCAGCGCTTTGGTTGTTTGTCATGGCACACCTTGTTTGATGCAGCGCGCGAACACGCTAGTGCCGGCTTCGCCATGCCTCCCTACCTCATTAAAACACTCACAGAAATTGGTTCGATCCAAGATGAACCACTGGCTCAGCGTGTTTACTGCGGGGGTGCGCGCCGCGCAGTCGCACAGGGCACGCTGATTCAAAACCCAGACTACGCCAACACGTTAGCCATCATTGCTGAGCAAGGCGTTGAGGCTTTTTATCAAGGTCTGATCGCCGAAAAGCTAATAGACGTCGTCACCCAAGATGACTTTGCCAGTCGCATGACGTTAGCCGATTTGAAAAATTACGCCGCCATTGAACGCGCGCCGGCAAACTACCTCTTTAACGGCATGCAGGTCATGACAGCCCCAGCGCCAGTGTTTGGAGGGCTAGCTGCCGGCCAGATCGTTGGGATGATTGAGGCACTGGGTTTGACGGGCTCAGACCTCGCTGACAACCCCGATCTGCTGCACGCAGTGTTAGAGGCGGGTCGCTTAGCCTTCGCAGATAGAGGTGCCTACGTTGGCGAGGCGAGCGACACGTTCATCAACAGCGCTTTGCTCAACCCAGCCTATCTTGCCGAACGCGCAAAGAAGATCGATTTCGGCCGTTGCGCAAGGACTGTCAAGCATGGCGACCTGGGTAATACCTTATCGGCCGGCCCCGATGGTACGGGTTTGACCAGCGCCATGACTTCGCACCTTGTGGTCAGTGATCTGAAGGGCTTAACGCTTTCAATGACCACCACGATCAATCAAAATTTTGGTTCACGCCTATCAACAGGCGGATTTTATTTAAATAATGTGCAAACTAATTTCGCTGCACAGCCAACAACATCCCAGTCAACGCAACGAGCCTATAACGCGATGGCGCCGGGCAAGCGAGCCATGACCTCGTTCGCGCCCTCAATTATGCTCGATGCAAAGGGTCAAGTGAGGGCTGCGCTTGGGGCCGGTGGTGGCAACCGAATTGTCGGCTTTGTTGCCAACGCCCTGCTGCGTATCGCAGCGGGTTACGACGACGCACAAAAAATCGTGTCTGCACCGCAGGCAATGAACTGGAACGGTTTATCGAATATCGAATTAGGCTTTGCGCACACATGCGCTGACCTAACGGCACGAGAGCACTACTTTGTCATGCGCAGGATGGATGGCGGCACACAAGTTGCACTCAAGCAAGGCGATCTGTGGAGCGCAGGTGGAGACATTCGACGCGACGGCACCGCGATCGCTCTGGTGCGGCCCAACAATTAAACAATCGCACCGCCTCTTCTTGATACAAGAGCGTTCAATGAGACCAACCAATCTTCCAACGCCCCAACTACAAACGATTGATGTGACTGCATGCCTGACTATAACGGTCGTGGCTTTTTAGTCTCTGAGACCAAAATAATTCGCCCACCTAGAATTGTCGCGGCTACAGCAATGTCTTTGATCTTAAGTGATGGTACCGTCATTGGGTCGTCGTCAAGCACCGCGAAGTCAGCGAACTTACCAGGCTCGATGCTACCGATGATATCTTCTTGCCCTAAGGTGTAGGCAGCATCAATGGTGACCATGCGCAGGGCTTGTTCAGCAGTCACAGCCTGCGCAGGGGCCCATTTTTGCTCACCTGTATAGAGATTGAGCCGGTTTACCACAGCCCAGACTTCGGTCAGTGGCTTGGGCGGTGCGACAGGATTATCAGAATGCAAAGAAACCACCACACCCTCTCGCACTAAGTCACCCACACGCGTTGCGTAGGACACCCGATCATGCCCCACATCTTTCGCCTGAATGCCAGCGCGGGTGTAAAAATAGGCAGGATTCACACTCACGACTGCGCCAAGTGCTTTTACCTTTTTGACCATCATCGAGGTCGGCAAGCCAAAGTGTTGCAAGGTAAACCGATGATCGAAGCGAGGCTTTTCATTTTGAAGCAATTGCAACGCTGCAAGGGTATTTGCAACACCCGCGCTACCGTTTGAATGCACATGAATCTGAAAGCCTGCCTGCCACCAAGGCGACATGGCTTTTGCATAGTCAGCCGGTGTTGCATAAAAAATAAGCCCTTTGTGCCAATCGGTATACGAGGGATTTTGCACCATCATCGTATTGGCAAGATAGGCATCGTCGCCGATAAACTTCACGCCGTTGAAGATCAAACGATCGCTGTTCAGGGCCTTGAGCTTTTGCACCTCAGTCACAGCTTGTACACCGTACTTTTCGGTAAAGCTATCCGCATGTGCGACTGGAAACAGTCTGAGCGACGTAGCATTAGATTGGCTAGCTTTCTGAAAAAGAGCCGTCTCTAAGGGTATATTCAAAATACCAAAAGTCATTTCACTGTATGACGTAATGCCATTTTGCTGGGCCAGATCATTTGAGTACAGCATCGCGGTCGGTAGTTTTTCAGGTGCGAGCAAATCTTTGCCTGCAACTTCGTTGATGTATTGCGAGGCCGCTGCGCCTAAAAAACGCCCGTCAGACGAGCCATCTTTTTCAACCCCGACACCGATAATGTTTTTAATCGCATTCGCACTAATGCCATACTTTGCAAGCGCCGCTGTGTTCAGAAAGAAATTGTGCTCAGAGCTATCCCACACCAGTATTGGACGCGTGCTTGAGACTTGATCCAGCGTGTGGCGATCAGGAATTTCGCCCATTGCTGCGATGTCGTAGCCCCAAGAAAGCAAAGGCTCTTTAGGGTCTTGAAGCGCTGCTGAATATTCTTTGAGCTTGGCGATCGCAGCCGCTAGATTGGCCACACCCGGAAACGCAGGCCCCCAAGGGTTTGGCAGCGGCTGAGCGGTTAACGGAAGGCTTGTTTGGGTAACGCCACCAAGCAAAGGATGGCCATGCGCTTCGACAAAACCGGGGTACAGCACTTTGTCTGCAAATTGCTGGTTGATTTCGTGAGGGTATTTATCAAGCCATGGTTTGAGTTCGTCAAGAGATCCGACAGAAAGAATTTTTCCATCAGCGACGGCAACCGCCGTAGCGCTCGGAAGGGCAGGATCCATGGTGACGATTTTTTTTTGCTACGAATACTGTTATTTTTTTTGGTGCAGCCATGTAGTTAGACTCAACACCGCCCTGAGCTTGCAAGCTAACGGGCAAACAGATAATTAAAAGCGCCAGGCAAATGTCTCTGAACAAAGTAGCAGTTTTCATGAGTGACTCTTTTTAAGGGATCGAAGCTAGCCGACTAAAATTGGCAGTTTTATTAACAACCAAGCCAAAATATTAAGAAAAAATGCTAAGGGGTAACTTTTAGTGTACGCCAGTGTGCGTAGGCTAAGCTATAGTGATCTCATCGCTTGCATGGACCACAACACAACAATTTCTAGGAACCGCGACAATGAAACCCGTCATACTCATCACCGGTGCCAGTCGCGGCATTGGTGCAGCAACTGCCCTACTTGCTGCCTCAAAAGGCTATGCCGTCGCAGTCAACTACGCGAGCAACGCGCAAGCTGCTGAAAAAATCGTGACTCAAATTCGTGCGCAAGGCGGAACCGCCATCGCCATACAGGCCGATGTGGCAGACGAAGCGCAAGTTCAGGCTATGTTTAAAAAAGTGGACGCCGAATTAGGGCCGCTGAACGCCTTGGTCAATAATGCTGGCATCGTTGACGTCACAGCACGGGTCGACGAAATCAGCGTCGCGCGTTGGCAACGCATGTTCAACATCACCGTCTTGGGTACCTTTCTTTGCAGCCGTGAGGCCGTCAAGCGCATGAGCACACGCCACGGCGGAAATGGCGGCGTCATCGTCAACGTATCAAGCGCCGCAGCGCGGATTGGCGCCCCAGGGCAATATGTGGATTACGCCTCAGCAAAAGGCGCCGTCGACACGTTTACAGTCGGCTTAGGCAAAGAAGTCGCCAATGAAGGGATTCGGGTGAACTCTGTGCGTCCGGGCCTGATTGATACCGAAATTCATGCGTCGGGCGGAATCCCAAACCGCGTGCGTGAGCTTGAGCACCTTGTGCCGATGAAACGAGGCGGTACAGCGCTTGAAGTCGCGCAGGGCATTGTCTGGCTTGTTTCAGACGAAGCGAGCTATGTCACCACAACAATCCTAGATGTTGCTGGCGGGCGCTAGCACGCTCTGCTCGATTCTCTGCTTTATTCTTTGCACTCCATCCTAAACTATCGGAATCCTATGTCTGTTTCTCTCTACACCGCAACCGTTCCTGTTTTAAAGCAGATGCTTTTAGCGCTCAGCGACGTGCTCAAAAAAGGCGAGCAGTATGCCGAACAACGCAAATTCGATTCGGCAACGTTGTTGCAGTCGCGTTTGTTTCCCGACATGCTTGCGCTTGTTCGCCAAGTACAAATTGCCTGTGATTTTGCCAAAAGCGTGCCTTCGCGTATCGCAGGCGTTGAAGTCGCTGCGTACGAAGATACTGAGCAGAGCTTTGCCGAACTGCAGCAACGCATCTCGAAGACGCTTGCTCTGATCGAGGGCTTTACTGCGACTCAATTAGACGGCAGCGCTGTCAAAGAGGTTGTGTTGCGTCCAGGCACACCGAAAGAGAAAAAGCTCTCTGTCGAAGACTACGCTTTGAAATACGGCATGCCGCAATTCTTCTTTCATGTCACAACCGCCTACAACTTGCTCAGGCACAACGGCGTCGAAATCGGCAAGAAAGACTTTATGGGTTCGTATTAATCAGGGAAGCTCAACATGACCACTGCAACACCTTCAGTTCGCGGCCGCTACTTTGAAGATTTTGAGATCGGTGCCGAGTTCGTGACGCCCGCGCGCACGATTACCAGTACCGATATCGTTAATTTCGCTTGTTTGTCAGGCGATTTTAATGAGGTTCACACTAATTATGAATACTGCAAAACGACTCAATTTGGCGAGCCGATTGCGCATGGTCCGATGATTTATGGTGTTGCAGGTGGTCTGCAATATGCAAGTGGCATTAATGACGGTACCCTGCTCGCCCTGGTACAGATTGATAAGTGGCGCTTACTCGCACCCGTCAAACACGGCGACACCATTCGAATGAAATCAACCGTGATTGAAAAAAAAGAGTCGAGCAAACCCGATCGCGGGACAATCACCTTTAAGCGCAATATCGTGAACCAACATGACACAACGGTTCAAGAAATGCTTGCGACGATCTTATATCGCCGTCGACCCACACCAACTTAGCTCGGCTTGGCAACTGCCGAAAAAGAACTTACTGACCCAATATTGTTTTTTTCAGTTCTTCATCGGCAGGCACATCTCCTAGCCATATGCCTAAAATATTATTAAAAAACACTCTATCGCCAATGGCCTTAGAGTGGGTGCCGTTTTTTCCAACAATCACGCCTTGTTGCGGGATGTAGTCTAGCGTGCAGATGTCACCGACATCTACCCCTTTCATCTGCTTTAACTCTTCATTGATCGCATCCATGAAGGGTCGCATTTGAACTAACTCTTGATCTGACAAGTTTTTAGAAAACCCGCGCTCAATCGAGTCTGTCCAGGCTTTGGCGTCGAGTTCTTTATGGGGAATAATCATAATTCTGAACGAGGTGTTTGGCAGACTCGCCACCTCTTCAAAATTACTGATTTTTTTGGGCAGGTAAAAACCAATACTGTACCCCTTGATAAAAAGCACAGAGCGCAAAGCGGATCCAGATAAAACCAACTGATCGCCCCCCAATTTAATACTGGGCTCAAATTGATATTCAGCGGGTTTTGCATATCCGAGATCAGAAAGTACGATCAGAAAAATACCGCACAACACCGATTTCCAGCCTGATTTCGTGCCTAGCTTGCGAAAGGTCATTTTTTACCCCCAACAATATACGACTAAAGTATAGTATAGCTTGGCTAGGTATCCGCAAAAACACATAGTTCAAATGAACGCTTTCAGAAGACTTTTTTTGAGAAAAAGCGCCCAATTTGCGGGCGCAATCGGCAGCAGTTTGATTTATCCGCGGCTAAGCGTTGCCGATGGAAAGCGCTTTGCCGGAAAAACGCTGAGAATCAATTGGCCTAGCGGCGTTCTGCATTTCAATATCGCTCGAGCGTTGATTAAAAATTTCTCGAATGAAACCGGGATAAAAATCGAACTTGACGCCAGTGATCCCAATCGTTCAAAGGGGACATCATTCTGCCGCTCAAAGGCCTCGCGAAAATCTGCCGGTGCCGGACGCTTAACTTGACTATCAGAAATCACCTGAGCAACCTGCTCTAAGCCCGCGAACCTTAGAGTTCGCGTTAAGCGCGAG
>CAIZGG010000484.1 GCA_903932425.1 uncultured beta proteobacterium
AACACATTCAACAGTGATACAGGCTGTTGCGCCGCCAGGCTAAATTGCTCGTGCAGGGGGACCGCCTTGCTCAGTGCAAACCCAGCGTGCTCTGGCACAAAGGCCAACAACGCACGGGGGATGGGTTGACGACGAGCAGGATCTAAAAAACCTTGGTTGGTGCTGGCAACGATATTTTCAGGATTAACCGCTTGCAAGATTAGTAGACCACCTGGCTTTAACACCCGCAATGACTCTTGCACGACTTGCCTTAAGGTCTCAAAGGGCAGGGCTTCAGCCAAACCAAATCCTGAAATTAAGGCATAACTTTGATCAGCACAGGCTCGCAATGCCACCAGTGCAGCTCGGGCTTCAGCCTGCAAGCCTAATTGCTGACCGTGCGCGACTGAGGCCGAATCTTCATCAACCCCCTGCGCTGTAAAGCCAGCATCGCATAAGGTTTCAAGCCACTCGCCCTGACCACAACGCAGATCTAATGCCGCGGCCTTTGGATAGGCATGTAACAAAGGTAAAACGAAGGGTAAGTAACAAAAGAAACGCGCCTGAACTGTGGCGCGCGAACCGTGCATTTTTGCGTGCCAGGCGCGAGAAAAATCATCAAGCTCAACTGGCCGCTCAGTCACGCAGCACCTCAATGGTTGAGGGCAACCACGCTAATCCCACAAAGTGATCTTTGCCCACAATCACCACATTAAAGACGATGGCACGATCGCGCCACTCGTAACTTTTAGCTAGGTGATTTTCAGCATCGTGCAAGGCAAACGAAACTGAATAAGAGCCTTCACCCAAGTTTGCCGGAAACCGCAACACGAAGCGCACACGCTGACCTGTACGCAAATCTTGCAGCAACTGCTTAGTATGAAAAGTATTAGTACCAAATACCGGTTGGCCCAGGCGATCTTTAATCTGATAACCAAAGACCAACTCAGGCAAATCGGCAAAGGCTTCGACTTCAACTTGTATTTGTAAGGCTTGCCCAACTTTAACGACTTCAACCGGCTTGCCGTCTTCGTCGCACAGGGTGGCTTTGATCACGCGCGCTTCGCCCGTACCCGAGATCGTCTGCACGTTACCGTCATGACCCAACACTTGCTGCACGTTGGCAGGATCACGCTCAGCGATCATGGCGTTGTAGTAATCCATCACGGTCTCGGGGCTGCCTTGCATGGCGATTGACCCACCGCTCAACAAAATCGCGCGGTCGCAAATGCCTTGAACCGCCCCCTTGTCGTGCGACACGATTAAGAGTGTTGTACCCAGCTTGTTGTAAGCCCGAATCCGATCAAAACTTTTATGCTGAAAATAATTGTCGCCCACCGACAGGGCTTCATCCACAATCAAAATGTCTGGGCGCCTTGCGGTGGCCACGCTAAATGCCAAGCGCATTTGCATACCACTTGAATACACGCGCACCGGTTGATCGATGTAATCACCGATTTCAGCAAACGCTTCGATCTCGGGCATCAGGCTGCGCATATCATCGGCGCTTAAACCCAGCAATTGCCCCGCCATGATGGCGTTTTGACGGCCGGTAAAGTCTGGATGAAAACCCATACCCAGTTCAAGCAAAGCGGCGATGCGGCCGGTGACCTTGACCGAACCTGTGGTGGGCTCAGTGGTGCCG
>CAIZGG010000485.1 GCA_903932425.1 uncultured beta proteobacterium
CGGCACCCCCGAAGATCTCGTGCAAGGGGTCGCTCAGGGCATCGATATGTTTGACTGTGTGATGCCGACCCGCAACGCCCGCAATGGCTGGCTGTTCACCCGCTTTGGCGACGTCAAAATCCGTAACGCCCAATACCGCGACAATATCTTGCCGCTCGACCCCAGTTGCCACTGCCACACTTGCAAGAATTTCTCACTGTCTTACCTGCATCACTTGCAAAAATCGAACGAAATCACTGGTTCGCGTCTAAATACTGTCCATAACCTTCATTTTTACCTGACAATCATGGCCGAAATGCGCGAAGCCATAGAGAATGGCAACTTTCAGGCTTGGCAAGCCCAGTTTGCAAGAGATCGCGCCACCAAGTCGGTACAATAGCCAGCGTTTCACATTTACCCAAAGGAGACCTTAATGTCTGCTCAAGCAATTTCCAGCCTCGTGCTGGCCCAAGCCGCTGATACTGCCAGTTCGTTAATGGGCATGGCCCCAATCGTTCTAATGTTTGTGGTGCTCTACTTTTTGATGATTCGCCCACAAATGAAACGTCAAAAAGAACACAAAGCACTGTTGGCTGCTTTGGCAAAAGGTGACGAAGTCATTTGCGCCGGTGGTTTACTGGGCAAAGTAAGCAAAGTTAGCGACAGCTATGTGACAGTCGAAATCTCTGAGCACGGCAACACCCCTATTGAAATCGTGATGCAAAAAGCCTCGGTTGCAACAGTATTGCCAAAAGGCACGATCAAAGCCCTGTAAGGCTTTGTTCAACACCCCGTCGCCTGTTGCGCCGGGGTCAAACTCTTACTGATTCCCGTCGGCAATGAACCGCTACCCTATTTGGAAATACCTGACGGTGCTGGTCGCGGTTGTGATCGGCCTGCTCTACACCTTGCCCAATCTGTATGGCGAAGCCCCTGCGGTGCAGATTTCAAGTGCAAAATCTACGCTCAAACTCGATGCGGGGATGCTTGATCGCGCCCAAGACATTCTGAAAAAAGCCGGCGTAGCCAGCACAGGTGCGGCCTTTGAACAGAATGGCCCGGTTGGAACGGTTCGAGTACGTTTCGCCAACACAGACCAACAGATTTTGGCGCGCGACACCATCGAAAAAGCGTTAAACCCAAACGCAGCCGAACCCACCTATACCGTTGCTTTAAACCTGCTGCCGGCATCGCCCAGTTGGTTAAGCGCTATTGGCGCCCACCCTATGTATTTAGGGCTTGACCTGCGTGGCGGCGTACACTTTTTACTACAAGTTGATATGCAAGGCGCGCTGACCGCCCGCTACGATTCACTTGTCACCGATGTTCGCTCTGCCTTGCGTGAGCAAAAAATTGAAAACACCGGCATCGAGCGCAGCGCCATGTCGGTGGTCCTTTCGTTTTCAACGGACGCTAGCCGCGACCGCGCAATCAGTCACTTACGTACTCGCAATCCCGACTTGCAGATGGTTGAGCGTACTGAAGGCACCCGGTTACAGATCGTGGCCACACTGAGCCAAACCGCTATCACCGCGGTGCAGGCAAACGCACTGAAACAAAACATCACGACTCTGCACAACCGTATCAATGAACTAGGCGTTGCCGAACCCGTGATCCAGCAGCAAGGCGCCGATCGCATCGTGGTGCAGCTGCCGGGCGTGCAAGACGTGGCAAAGGCAAAAGACATTTTAGGACGCACCGCGACCCTCGAAATTCGTATGGTCGATGATTCACCCTCGGCACAAAGTGCTTTGGCAGCCGGTACAGTCCCCTTCGGCCTTGAGCGCTATCAAGATCGCGATGGTCGTCCCCTGTTGTTGCGTCGCCAAGTGATTTTGACTGGTGAAAATTTGCAAGACGCTCAAGCTGGACGTGACAACCAATCGCAACAAGCGGCCGTGCATCTCACGCTCGATTCAAAAGGCGCGCGTATTTTTCGTGATGTCACGCGCGATAACATCGGCAAACGTATGGCGATATTGCTGTTTGAAAAAGGCCGGGGCGAAATCGTAACGGCCCCAGTCATTCGCGGCGAGATCCCCGGTGGTCAAGTGCAAATCTCGGGCAGCATGTCTGCCGCAGAAGCCGCTGATACGGCGCTGCTGTTGCGTGCGGGCTCGCTGGCCGCTCCGATGGAGATCATTGAAGAGCGAACGATCGGCCCAAGTCTGGGTGCCGAAAACATCTCTAAGGGCTTTAACTCAACCCTCTATGGTTTTGTTGCGATCGCTATTTTTATGCTGATCTACTATCAACTGTTCGGCATATTTTCAACCGTTGGCCTTGCGTTAAACGTCTTAATGCTCTTGGCGATCCTGTCGATGCTGCAAGCCACGCTCACCTTGCCAGGCATCGCTGCGATTGCCCTGACACTGGGTATGGCGATTGATGCAAACGTGCTGATTAATGAGCGCATCCGCGAAGAACTGCGCAACGGCGAAGCCCCCCAACAAGCGATCGCCCTTGGTTTTGATCGCGCCTGGGGCACGATTCTTGACTCGAACCTCACCACGCTGATTGTGGGCGTTGCGCTCTTGGTGTTTGGCTCTGGCTCCGTGCGCGGTTTTGCTGTGGTGCATTGCCTGGGGATTTTGACCTCAATGTTCACCTCGGTAGTTGGGGTTCGCGCCTTAGCCAACCTGTGGTACGGCCGTCAAAAGAAACTGCAATCGATTTCGATTGGCACCGTCTGGAAACCCAAAGACTAAATTTAAAACTGAACTTCACGCTCGGCGGTGCAACCGCGCCGCGGGCAATTGCTTAGTACATAAAAGATCATGGAATTTTTCAGAATCGGTCGCACCATCCCCTTCATGCGCCACGCGTTGGTCTTGAATGCGGTGAGCTTTATTACTTTCTTGCTTGCCGTATTTTTTATTGTGACGCGCGGTTTTCACTTGTCGATCGAATTTACCGGCGGCACTGTGATGGAGGTTAACTACACACAAGCGGCTCCAATTGAACAGGTGCGCACGGTTGTCTCTGGCTTGGGTTATACCGATTTTCAGGTGCAAAATTTTGGTACCTCGCGCGATTTAATGATTCGCTTGCCTCTCACCCCGGGACAAAGCTCGGCCACACAAAGCGAAACGGTGATGAAGGCGCTCAAGGCTGCGGATGCGACGGCCGACTTGCGACGTGTTGAGTTTGTTGGGCCACAGGTCGGTCGTGAACTCGTCGAAAACGGCTTACTCGCCCTGATGTTTGTGATCATTGGCATCGTCTTGTACTTGGCCATTCGGTTTGAATGGAAATTTGCCGTTGCCGGCGTGCTAGCCAACCTACACGACGTCATTATTATTTTGGGATTTTTCGCCTTTTTTGGCTGGGAATTTTCGCTATCAGTCTTAGCTGGCGTGTTGGCAGTGTTGGGTTATTCGGTCAACGAATCGGTCGTGATCATGGATCGTATCCGTGAAAACTTTCGCAAAGAACGCAACATGTCGGTCGCTGAAGTCATTAATGGCGCGATCACACAGACCATCTCTCGCACCATCATCACCCATGGCAGCACACAAATGATGGTGATGGCCATGCTGATTTTTGGCGGCCCAACGCTTCACTACTTTGCCCTCGCACTGACCATCGGCATCTGGTTTGGTATCTATTCCTCAGTGTTCGTGGCTGCTGCCATCGCCATGTGGTTAGGCGTCAAACGCGAAGACCTCATCAAACCCGTCAAAAAAGCCGAGCAAGCCGACGAGGTTTACGAAGAGTAGGCCGTACCCGCATCAGCGTTACACTAGCGTTTTATCCTCTTAGCCCACGGGATCAACACCCGCACCGGCGCCATCATGCAAAATTCTGATACTTCAGCAGTTCCTGACACCGACACCCAACCCAAAAAAGTCTTCATCCGCACCTTTGGTTGCCAGATGAACGAGTACGACTCTGACAAGATGCTCGACGTCCTTGGACAAGAGCGAGGCGCCGTCCTCACCAAAAGCGCCGACGAAGCAGACATCATTTTGTTTAACACCTGTTCGGTTCGTGAAAAGGCGCAAGAAAAAGTCTTTTCGGATCTTGGGCGCATCAAACACCTCAAAGCATTGAATCCAAACCTCGTCATTGGTGTCGGTGGTTGCGTGGCCAGCCAAGAAGGCTCGGCGATTGTTGATCGCGCGCCCTACGTTGATGTTGTGTTTGGCCCGCAAACCTTACACCGCTTGCCCGATCTGATTGCACGCCGCAAATCCGAAGGTCGTTCGCAGGTTGACATCAGCTTTCCTGAAATCGAAAAATTTGATGCCATGCCGCCCCCGCGCGTAGAGGGCGCCTCAGCGTTCGTATCAATCATGGAAGGCTGCAGTAAATATTGCAGCTTCTGCGTCGTGCCTTACACCCGAGGTGAAGAGATTTCGCGCCCCTTTGAAGATGTCTTAACCGAGGTCGCCGACCTTGCTGATCAAGGCGTTAAAGAAGTGACACTGCTTGGGCAGAACGTCAACGCCTATCGCGGCAAAATGGGCGGGCACACCGGAAGTGCGGGTGGCAACAAAACGCTCGATGGTCTTGATCACACACATTCATCAGAAATCGCCGACTTTGCAACCCTGCTTGAGTACGTGCACGAAATTCCCGGCATCGAGCGTATCCGCTACACCACCTCACACCCAAAAGAAATGACTACCCGCATGACCGAAGTCTATGCGCGGCTGCCTAAACTCGTGTCGTTTTTACACCTGCCGGTGCAAGCGGGCAGCGATCGCGTATTGGCGGCCATGAAACGTGGCTACACGGCCATTGAGTTCAAGTCCGTTGTACGTAAATTGCGCGCGGCCAGGCCTGGCTTGACGCTGTCCTCTGACTTTATTGTTGGATTTCCCGGCGAAACCGAAGAAGACTTCGAAAAAACCATGAAGCTCATCGACGAGGTCGGTTTTGATACGTCGTTTTCGTTTGTGTACTCACGCCGTCCAGGCACGCCGGCATCCGATCTGGTCGACGACACACCGCAAACGGTCAAACTTGAACGACTGCAACGCCTGCAGGCGAAGATCAATGAGCAGGCAAACACGATTGCCCGCAGCATGGTGGGCTCAACCCAACGCGTTTTAGTTGAAGGCACTTCAGCCCGCGACAGCACAGAGCTCAGCGCGCGCACTGAAAACAATCGTATCGTGAATTTTGCCGGGCATCCGCGCCTGATCGGACAAATGATTGATGTTGTGATCACCGACGCCATGACCAACACGTTCAGAGGACGTGTTGTGACGCATGACGGTGCCTCGGTATGACGCGCGCCACAGTGAAAACCTCTTCGCGTGCGCGTCCTCATCCCGTCAAGCTCAACCTAGAGGGCAGCAACCAGCAGCTTTCAAATTTATGTGGCCCGTTAGACGAAAACTTGCGCCAACTCGCTGATGGCTTAGACCTTGAGCTAAAGCGCCAGGCCAACAAAATCACCATGTATGGTGCGCACGCTGAGGCGGCTAGCAAAATGCTGTTTGCGCTGCATCAGCGCGCCGCCAAGCATCCCATCTCGGTCGATGATATTCAATTGGGATTAGTTGAGATTGGTGTTGGCCGCTCGCCAAGCACCGCCAAACAAGAGTTTGATCCGAGCGAATTTCCACCACTTGACGACGAAAGTGGCACCATTGCCCTGCGCACCCGCCGCAGCGATTTACGGCCGCGTACGCCCCGCCAACGTGATTATCTCAACAACATCCTGAAGCACGACATCACCTTTGGTGTGGGGCCTGCAGGCACCGGTAAAACGTGGCTGGCGGTGGCCTGCGCCATCGACGCCATGGAGCGCGACACCGTGCAACGCCTGATTCTGACCCGACCAGCGGTTGAAGCCGGCGAACGCTTGGGGTTTTTGCCTGGTGATCTGGCGCAAAAAGTTGACCCCTACTTACGCCCTCTGTACGACGCCCTCTATGATCTGATGGGTGCCGAGCGCGTACAACGCCTCTTTGAAAAGCAAACAATCGAAATCGCCCCCTTGGCCTACATGCGTGGCCGTACGCTCAACCATGCCTTTGTCATCTTGGACGAGGCGCAAAACACCACGCCCGAGCAAATGAAAATGTTTCTGACGCGTATCGGGTTTGGCAGCAAGGCGGTCATTACCGGTGACCCCTCGCAGGTTGACTTACCCAAGGGCCATAAAAGCGGTTTGGCCCATGCGGTGAAGGTGCTGAAAGACGTTAAGGGGATTGCCGTGACGCAGTTCACAAGCCGAGATGTTGTCAGACACCCCTTGGTTGCAAGAATCGTTGACGCTTATGAACAAGACGAGCAAACAAAAGCCTGAATTATCGTTATCGGTTCAATACCCAAAGGCAGAGCCGCGTCTGCCGCGCTGGCGCCTGCGTGCTTGGGTACAACGGGCGCTCTACGCTGCGCACGACGACCTACAGCAATCTTTTACCGGTGCAAACTTAAGTATTCGCTTGGTCGGCCTGCCCGAAGCGCAAAGCCTAAACCACTCATACCGCAAAAAAGCGTATGCGACCAACGTATTGACCTTTGCCTATGGTCAGCAGCCCGACGGCAAGATCAGTGGCGACATTGTCATTTGTGTGCCAGTTTTGCAACGTGAGGCCAAAGAGCAGCACAAAAAATTTTTAGCACATGCCGCTCACCTGACGTTGCACGGCACACTGCACGCGCTTGGCTACGACCACCTCAAAACCCGTGAAGCCAAGCATATGGAGTCTCTCGAAACCAGGATTTTGGCGCAAATGGGGATTCACGACCCCTATCTTCTTCCTTGAGGCGTCAAGTCGCGCCAAAGTAGTGCATTGATGACAGCGCTTTCAGGTTATCCTAGACGTCCCATTACTCTGTCTTTGGACAATGTCAGATCCCTATCCTGCTGCTGATACTGCAACTTACTCAGCGAAAACGTCACGCCCCCGCTTAATTGATCGCCTGTTGTCGCTCGTGCGACGCGAACCCGAAGACCGCGAAGGGATCATGACTGTGCTCGATGCAGCACGCGCACGCAACCTGATCGACTCTGATTCATACTCAATGCTCAAGGGAGCGCTCGCCGTTTCTGAGCAAACCGTTGTGGACATTATGGTGCCACGCGCGCGAATGGATCTGCTTGATGTGACGGATTCAATCGCAACGCTGCTACCCGATATTATCGAAACCGCACACTCGCGGTTTCCGGTGTTTGAAGAGTCGCGCGACAACATCATTGGTGTTGTGATGACCAAAGATTTATTGCGGCACATGGTTGACCCAACGCTCACACTGCGCGACTTGGTTCGCCCTGCGGTCTTTATTCCAGAAACCAAACGACTCAACGTGCTGCTACAAGAATTTCGCAGCAACCGTAACCACATCGCTGTGGTCATCGACGAGCACGGGGGCATCACAGGCTTGGTCACGCTTGAAGACGTACTTGAGCAAATCGTTGGCGAAATCGAAGACGAATACGATGTCGCTGGCGAACAAACGATCTTCTCAGACGGCGCACAAGCCTGGCGAGTATTGGCGACAACCGAGATCGAAGCGTTTAACGTTGCACTTAACACGACCCTGCCCGACGGCGACTACGATACGGTGGGCGGGTGGTTGGCACATGCGCTAGGCCGAATCCCGCATCGCGGCGATTTTTGCGTACATGATGACTTGCGCATCGAGGTGATGCGAGCCGATGCCAGACGTGCGCTGTGGTTGCGCGTGAAGCGCCGCCTGCTGAGCGATGGCGCGCACACCCCGAAGGCCACCTAGATCGTGCGAGTGTGGTGGCTTAAATGGCGCTTGGCACTTGGCTTGCTACTCGCAGGCGCTGTGCACGCTTTAAGTTTTGCGCCAGGCCCGCTGCCAGCGTGGGTGCTTAGCCCGCTTGAATTAATCACAATGGCCTGCCTTGTGCTTTGCGTATGGCATGCGCCCAATCCCCTATTAGCTGCGCGACGAGCTTGGCTGTTTGCGTTGGCGCACTTCGTGATTGGGCTGTATTGGCTCACGATCAGCATGCATACATATGGGTTGATGCCACTGCCGTTGGCTATCACGGCGTTAGTAGCGCTCAGCGCTTTTTTAGCTGTTTATGCCTCACTCGCCGCTGCACTGGCTAACAAACTCATTACGCGGCAGTATCCAAGAGCCACTCGCACACCCTCTCAACTCATTGCGTCAGCCTTCGTGTGGGCTGCCGCCTGGACTTTCTTTGAGTGGCTGCGGGGCACATTATTTACCGGCTTCGGCTGGCTCAATAGTGGCTACGCGCATCTTGATAGCTGGTTTGTTGGCTGGGCACCTGTACTGGGCGTCTATGGCGTCACGTTTATTACTGCGTTTGTCGCGGCCGCACTGGCGGCGATGGTCACCGCAGCGCAGCGTACACCCGCACATCAGCCCAAAAACGCCTTGGTTGGCCTGTTTGCACTTGCCCTGGCCATCGCTGGCTGGGGGTTGAAACAGCACACCTGGGCGACCAATAACGGACAACCATTGGCGGTACGGCTGGTGCAGGGTAATATTGAACAAGGCATCAAATTTACTCCCAGCCATATTCAAAATACGATTGAGACACACCTTAAACTAGCGGCCACACCAACCCCTCAAGGTGTGCCTTCGCCTCAGCTTGTTTTATTACCTGAAACCGCGCTCGCTGTTTTTCAGCATCAACTAAGCCCCGCCACCTGGAACGCCTGGCGCGCCTTGGCAACTGAACAAAAAAGTACCCTCATGATGGGTGCAGCCCTGTTTGACCGTACGACTGGCACCTATACAAACAGCGTGATTGGTATCGACCCTACAACGTCGCTAGAAGCGTTGATCAGCGGTCACAACGCCCTACGGTATGACAAGCAACATCTCGTGCCATTCGGCGAATTCGTTCCGTGGGGGTTCCGTTGGTTCGTCGACCTGCTAGCGATCCCGATGGGCGACTTCAATCGCGGGTCAGAGCAACAGTTACCGTTTGCCGTGGGTGGCCAGCATGTCGCCCCCAATATTTGCTACGAAGACGTATTTGGTGAAGAGCTTTTGCCTGCGATCGGATTAGGCAACTTGGCGGTAGCCGATCAAGGCGCAACCATCTTGGCCAACTTTAGTAATTTAGGGTGGTTTGGCGACTCGTGGGCCTTACGCCAACACTGGCAAATGGCACGTATGCGTTCCATTGAAACTGCGCGCCCGATGCTTCGCGCCACGAATACAGGCATGACTGGCGTGATCGACCCGCAAGGCAATACGCTCGCAATGTTGCCGCCCCATCGCGCTGGAGTGCTAGATATCAGTGTGCAAGGCCAACGTGGGCTCACGCCTTACAGTTCGCTCGGTAACCTACCTGTTTTGTTGTTGGTAGGATTTGTTTTACTCATTGCGCTTTATCAGCGCACCAAGCGGCCATCACAATGACACCCTTGCATCTACAAGTCATTGACCATATCGATGAGATCGATCCCGTCTTATGGGACGCACTGGTCATGCAAAGTGGTGGCTCAGTGCTTTGTCACCACGCTTTTTTAAAGGCGTTTGAAACCTCTGGCAGCGTCACACCCGAAACCGGCTGGAAGCCGCAGCACCTGCTGCTTTGGGACACCCTGGGTGCGGTCACCGTTGACCCGACAACTTCCAAGCTTGTGGCCGCCGTCCCCCTGTATGCCAAAGGACACTCTTACGGAGAGTTTGTGTTTGACTGGGCCTGGGCAGACGCCTATCAACGTCACGGCCTACAGTACTACCCCAAATGGCTTGCCGCAGTGCCCTTCACCCCAGTGCCGGGCCCACGCCTGCTCACTAGCGATGCCCACCGCCCCGCAGCGGCCCAAGCACTGCTTCAGTGGGCAACCGAAAGCAAGCTGTCATCTTTGCATGTGCTGTATACCAGCGAGGCTGACACGGCCGCGCTCTGCGCTGCGGGCTGCATGCCACGCAAACATACTCAGTTTCATTGGTTTAACCGCGGGTGGTCAGACTTCGAAGCGTTTCTCACCTCTTTGACGCAACCAAAACGAAAAAAAATTCGCGCCGAACGGCGTAAAGTTAAAGACGCCGGTGTCACAACTAAGGTCTTCACCGGCGCTCAACTGACCTCAGAGCACTGGGATATTTTTTATCGCTGCTACGCAAACACCTATCATCAGCGTGGCAACCCGCCCTATCTCACCCCTGCTTTCTTTGAGGCGGTGGGAGCCACGCTTTCTGAACACTGCGTGCTTGCACTGGCCTACCAAGACGACC
>CAIZGG010000486.1 GCA_903932425.1 uncultured beta proteobacterium
GGGTGGCAAGTCGCCTAACATTGTCTTTGCTGATTGTGATTTAGATAAAGCAGCTGCAGGTGTGATCTCTGGGATTTTTGCTGCCACCGGCCAAACCTGTATTGCGGGCTCGCGCCTGTTGGTGCAAAACTCGGTTCGTGAAGAGTTCACAAAAAAGGTCGCAGCGCTTGGGGCGTCGGCGCGCAAGGGCAATCCGATGTTGCCTGATACAAATATTGGCCCAGTGACAACGCCCGGTCAGTATAAAAAAATTCTAGACTATATCGATATCGCAAAAGCAGAGGGTGCGCGGTGTATCTTGGGTGGAGGCCCAGCTACAGGTGGCGATTTGCCTGGCGGGCAATTTGTTGAGCCGACCATTTTTGTAGATGTTGATCCCCAAATGCGTATCGCGCGTGAAGAAGTGTTTGGCCCCGTTCTGTCAATTATGGGCTTTGAGGATGAGGCGCATGCCATTCAAATGGCCAACGATACGATCTATGGCTTGGCTGCAGGGATCTGGACGAGTGATATTGGTCGCGCCATGAGGATGTCGTCGGCTCTCAAAGCGGGCACGGTGTGGGTCAATACATACCGTGCGGTCAGCTACATGATGCCCTTTGGCGGCATGAAGCATTCGGGTCTTGGACGTGAGAGTGGTTTGGCTTCGATTCAGCAGTATCTCGAAACCAAGAGCGTCTGGATTTCGTACGCTGAGGGTGCGCCTGCGAATCCATTTATTTTGCGTTGACCGCCTCTAAGCGATGAGAGGATCAGCGCCTGGTGGTTTTAGGCAGTCAAAGTTGCCACATGATTTAGCAATAGTAAAAAATAGTGCAGTCAAAAGTTAACAGAGACAATTCAAATATTAAAAAAGGGGTCCAAGATGAAAGGTATCGTTTTTGTTGGTGATCGAAAAATTGAAATGCGCGACTTTGCAGACCCAACGCCGGGCCCCAACGAAGTCGTACTTGAGATCAAAGCCTCGGGGATGTGCGGCAGTGATTTAAAGTTTTATCGCGCGGCGCCAGGTGAGGCCATGAAGGCCCTAGGCTTTGCTAATGCAGAGCCTGTGATTGCAGGGCACGAACCCTGCGGCGTCGTGGTGGCCGTTGGCTCGAACGTCAGCCCTAAGCAGGCCTATATTGGTCAACGCGCAATGTGTCATCACTATCGCGGTTGTGGCGCATGTCCACACTGCTCGACAGGTTGGATGCAACTGTGTGTTGAAGGCGTAGCTGAAGTCTACGGCGCCACCGGTAACGGTGCACACGCTAAATACATGAAATGCCCGGCCAGCACGATTGTTGAATTGCCCGCTGAACTGTCTTTTGAAACGGGCGCAGCGATTGCCTGCGGCACTGGTACAGCCTGGGGGGCCTTAAAAAGGTTAGAGCTCGCCGGTGACGAAACGATCGCTATTTTTGGGCAGGGCCCAGTAGGCTTGTCGGCGACTCAGCTTGCGGCGGCGATGGGCGCCCGCGTGATCGCTTTAGACGTGAGCGAAGAGCGCCTGGCGCGTGCCAAAGCGTTTGGGGCAAGCGAGGTTATTAATCCCTCAAACACGGATGTTGTCGCCGCCATTCGTCAGTTGACGCGTGGTTTAGGAGCGCATGCTTCTTTGGATGCGTCTTCCTCGCCTGAAGCCCGAAAGCAAGCTGTTCAGTGTGTACGCACCTGGGGTAAGGCTTGCTTTGTGGGTGAGGGAGGTACCGTATCGCTCGATGTCAGCCCCGACATGCTTCGTCGCCAGGTGACGTTGATTGGCTCTTGGACCTTTTCAACCAACGGTCAAGCAGATTGCGCGCGTTTTATTGCCGATCGCAAGATTGACGTCGATAGTTTGTTCACAGACAGATGGACGCTTGCGGATGCCGAAAAAGCTTACCAGCTGTTTGACAAGCAGACGACGGGTAAAGGCGTGTTCTTGATGTAATTCAGGCGCGCCTTACGCCGCAGTGTGTGGCGCGAGGCGCGACGCTGGTTGCCCAGACTGATTAATCGCTCGGTAGATATTCGTTTTGGCTGCGCGACGCGAGGGCCATCGGCTGCGAATTTAAAGTGCCAAACAGATGAACAAAGGTACGGTTTGAAGATCACAAGAATTCTTGAAAAAGCGGTCCCTTTAAAAAGTAACGTTTCAAACGCAGTTATTAATTTTTCGACTCATACAGTGTCGTTGGTTGCACTGGTGACAGATCAGATTCGTAACGGCAAACCAGTCGTGGGTTTATCGTTTAATTCGATCGGACGCTACGCACAAAGTGGCATCATCGCGCAGCGTATGGCGCCCAGACTGTTAGCTGCCAAGCCCGAGACCTTGTTGCAAGATAATGGGCAAATCAGTGCTGAAAAAGTTTTAGCCTGTGCCATGCAAAATGAGAAGCCGGGCGGTCATGGTGACCGTGCGCACGCCGCCAGTGCGCTAGAGTTAGCCGTGTGGGATTTGAATGCCAAGCTGAATGATGAGCCCGTCAGCGTGTTGATTGCGCGCCACTTTGGTTATAAAAATTACTCGCCGAAGGTTTCTGTGTACGCTGCAGGCGGCTACTACTATCCTGGCGAACAGGCTGGGCGACTCGAAAGCGAATTAAGCGGCTATCGTGACCTAGGCTTTGATCGCTTTAAGATGAAGATTGGTGGGGCCGCGCTTGCTGAGGATATGCAACGCATTGAACGAGCCTTGACGATTGCGGGGGCAGGTAAAAATCTTGCCGTCGACGCCAATGGCCGCTTTAGCTTAGAGCAAGCAATTGCCTATGGTGACGCGATGCAAGGCTACAACCTGCTGTGGTACGAAGAGGCGGGTGATCCGCTGGATTTCGAACTGAACGCTGCGTTGGCCAAAGAATATAACGGTGCGCTTGCAACGGGCGAAAATCTTTTCTCGCGGCAAGACGTTAAAAATCTCGCCTTGTTTGGCGGTGCCCGGAAAAATTTGGATATCTTTCAAATGGATCCTGGCCTGTGCTACGGCGTGACCGAGTACGCCAAAATGGTGGGCGAGCTAGAAAGCCGCGGTTTTGACAGAAGCTTCTGTTACCCCCATAGCGGTCAATTGCTTGGCTTGCATGTAGTGGCTGGTCTGGGGCTGGGCGGGTGCGAGGTGTATCCAGGCATCTTTCAGCCAATGGGCGGTTTTGGTGATGCCACTGTCATTGAGCAAGGCATCGTGAAAATCTCAGAGGCAGCTGGCTTTGGTTTTGAAGAGAAGTCTAATCTGATGGCAGAGTTTGCAACGCTGGCTTAACATAGCTAAATACTTGCACAGCTTAACCTCAACCCGACTGATTGATGATGAATCCCGCGCAACAGCTTAAACAACACGTTCTCTCTTTGCATGCCCAAGCAACAACACTTTTTGATGATTTGCGTGCCGGTAGTGTTGATGCCACTCATCGCGGTGTGACCCGCGATACTTACGGGCGGGGCGAGCAGTTTGGTCATCAGCTGGTTGAGCAGTACGCTCTCAAACTTGGCTTAGAAATCAAGCACGATCATATGCGTAACACGTATATGGTTTGGCCTGGGCTCGATCGCGAGGCCCCAGCGATCGTGATCGGGTCGCATCTTGATTCGGTGCTCGGTGGCGGCAACTATGATGGTGCGGCCGGTGTCATGGCGGGTTTGATTGCCGTGCAGGCAATGCAGCAGGCGGGTCTTAAGCTGAACTGCGATGTCGTGGTGATGGGAATCCGTGCCGAAGAAAGTATCTGGTTTCAGGTTTCGTACGTGGGCAGCCGAGGCGCGTTGGGCACTTTGCCTGCTAGCGCGCTACAGCTGCGCCGCATCGATACCGGTTTGACGCTTGAGCAACATCTTCGTGAGGCGGGTGGTGATCCCGACGCCGTTGCCACGGGCGTTGCGTACCTTAACAAGACCAATGTCAAAGCCTTTTTAGAATTGCATATTGAACAGGCACCTAGCTTGGCCTTAACCGGTTATGCCTTGGCGATCGGAACAGGTGTGCCTGGTCATTTCAGGTTTCCGCGTGTCAAAATCACGGGTGAATATGGTCATGTTGGGCTCGGTCGACGCTTTCGACACGATGCAGCGCTTGCCGCTGCAGACTTATCGGTTGCGTTTGATGCGTTATGGCAGCAGTGGGAAAGTAGCGGGCGCTTGATGGCCTGTACCTTTGGTGAGTTTCATACTAATCCCGCGCGCCACGGCATGACAATCGTGCCCGGCGAGTTTCAATTTAGTTTGGATGTCAGAGCGTACGACGATGCTGATGTGGCAGAGCTAGAACAGTCGCTCCTGACAATCGTTGCACAGATCGAAAAAAAGCGTGGCGTGAACTTTGATTTTGGCGTGCGCGCCTCGGCAAAAGTTGCCAAAGCAGACGCAACGATTACTCAGCAATTGCGAGATTGTGCAACGCATCTAGGTATGGACGCTTGCGATTTGCCCAGCCCCGCCTCGCACGATTCTGCGGCCTTTTGTGCGGCCGGGGTTCCTTTTGGCTTTATTTTTATTCGCAACCCCAACGGCAGTCACCACCCCGACGAAGAAATGTCGATTGATGATTTTTTGCAAGGGACTGCGGTGATGGCTCAATGGCTCGCGACTCAGGCGGACAAGCTCTGAGCTGTTTCAAGACCTGAACGCCATGATTCGGTACGTACGCACTTCAGTTGGATCGTGTCGCGTGCAGGTTGTAACCTGCAACCTGCCTAAGGTTAATTTTTCAGTTTATAGCCAGTCTTAAATATCCAGGCGATGATTGCTACGCAGAGAGTTAAAAACCCCAGCGTCGTTGCAACGCTCAAACCTAAGCTGACATCGCCAACATCGTAAAAACTCCAGCGAAAGCCACTGATCAGGTACACAACGGGGTTAAGCAAGGCGACGTTTTGCCAAAACGGTGGCAGCAACTCAAGCGAGTAAAAACTACCGCCTAAAAAAGTTAAGGGTGTGATGATCAGCAAGGGGACAACTTGTAGCTTTTCAAAGCTATCGGCCCAGACACCAATAATAAAGCCCAGTAAGCTAAACGCGACTGAGGTAGCGATCAAAAAAAACAGCATCCAAAACGGATGGGCGATCTGTAACGGTACAAAAAGCGTGGCAGTCGCCAAAATAATCAAACCAAGGAAAATAGATTTGACGCTTGCTGCACCCACATAGCTTAAAACGATTTCAAAGTGCGAGATCGGAGCAGAAAGTAATTCGTAGATCGTGCCAGTAAATTTTGGAAAATAAATTCCGAAAGAGGCATTTGAAATGCTCTGCGTGAGCAACGACAGCATGATCAAACCCGGCACAATGAACGCGCCATAGCTCACCCCGTCGATATCGGTCATGCGCGAGCCGATGGCTGCTCCGAATACGATGAAATACAGCGATGTTGAGATAACAGGTGCAATCACGCTTTGCATTAAGGTGCGCAGCGTTCTGGACATCTCAAAGTTGAAGATGGCTCTGATCGCGTGGATGTTCAAACGCATACTTGTTCATCCTTGGCGTCGCTTGATGAAAAACGTAACGGCTGCGACGCTTGATGGTGATTATCGTGCATCATTTGCACCAGTGTGGGTTGTGAGGCTCACGAAAATATCTTCCAAAGAACTTTCAGTCGTGTGTAAGTCTTTGAAATAGATCTTTGCTTGCCCAAGCCGTGTGAGTAACTCTGTAATGCCAATGTCGTGATTGGTGGCGTCGTAGGTGTAAATCAATTCGTGACCCTCTTTGGCCAAAGACAGGCCCGCATGGCTGAGCTCGGCCGGGATGGTGGTAAGTGGAGTCGTTAGTTGCAACACCAATTCTTTTTTACCTAACTTCTTCATCAATTGGCTGGTCTCTTCAACTAAAAGAATTTCGCCCTTGGTGATGATGCCGATACGATCAGCCATTTCTTCGGCTTCTTCGATGTAGTGCGTCGTTAAGATGATCGTGACGCCAGTTTGCTTTAAGGCCTTGACCAGTTGCCACATGTCGCGTCGTAAACTGACGTCGACGCCGGCAGTCGGCTCGTCAAGAAACAAAACTTGAGGCTCATGGGAAAGCGCCTTGGCGATCATGACTCGACGCTTCATGCCGCCCGATAAGCGAATAATCTTGCTGTCTTTTTTATCCCAAAGCGACAAGTCTTTCAGAATCTTTTCGATCAAAGCAGGGTTGGCGGGTTTGCCAAAGAGTCCACGGCTAAAACTTACTGTATTCCAGACTGTCTCAAACATATCAGTTGAGATCTCTTGTGGCACCAGCCCAACCCGTGCGCGGGCCTGTCGGTATTGTGCGATGTGGTCGAACCCGTCAATCGTTACGGTGCCTGTACTGGGCGTGACGATGCCACAGATCAAGCTGATTAAGGTCGTTTTGCCAGCGCCATTCGGGCCAAGTAAGGCAAAGATCTCGCCTTGCCTGACTTCAAGATTAATGTTTTTTAAAGCACTAAAGCCTGTGGCGTAAGTTTTTGAAACGTTCGATATTTTTATCATCTTTAGCGGCCCAGGCGCCCGCCTGCACGCGCCAGATAAAACCACTCTTGTCCGGGTTGCGACTTACTGTTTGGAAACACGATGAAGCAGTCTTGTTCAGCGCGTAGTTCGGTCCCGTCAGCGCGTATCCCAATTAAGCTGTTCTTTGCGATTGGATCGAAGCTTTTCCAGACGTTGGCAAACTGGTCATCTGTGTGAAAGCGATCAAAGACATCATAGAGCCCCAGCACTTCAAAGTCTGCTGCCGGTGCGACAGGTTCGCCCTTGATCAAGCCAACATGAATTAAGGTATTGATCACCGCCTGGTACGCAACCTCGCGCCCGCCAATGTCATCATGTTGTCCGCACTCAAGGGTAATCGCCCAGCCGCCCTGCGAGCGCATGTATTCGGTTGTGCCCACGCCATAGGCCGTGTCGGTATCCACTGAGGCGGCAGTGAAGCGCCCGGCCTGAACTTCGAGCGCACGCCGCTTGATGCCCTTGGCATAGGTATCAAGCCACCCATATACAAAACGATTGCAACCTAAGCGTTGAACCAAAGCCTCTTCAATACTGGCTTGTGAGAACGGCTCGAGTGGTCCGGTGTTGTTGGCGGGGCCAAACAAGGCAAAGGCGCGATCACCGCTTTGAAAGGAGTGCAGGTCTAGTAAGCCATCGTGCTCGGCTAATAAGGGGCACAACCAGTTGGCCAAATGATCTTCAAACTGCTCAGGGGCATCAGTAGGCGCCAAACGCCGATTCAAATTACGATCGCCGGCACGACGTTGTAGGCGATAGGCCTTTGGGTTTGTGACCGGCACTAAGGTTAGGAACCCACACAGCAGCTTAATTGCACCCGTTTCAATTTCGTGCGCCAGACGCTTAAGCGCAAACGTTCCGCAGGTTTCGTTGCCGTGCACGGCTGCCGTCACGATTAATCGCGGGCCTGGCAACGGAGATCTAAACCTGACCGTATGAAAGGGCAGCTCATCTTGCAACGGAATTTGTTCGGGTAATGAGGTGAGCGCTTTAGAAGGTAGGGACATAATGGTTAACCTTTGAGTATGATGCAGTTTATCCCAACATTTTCGCCCACCCGTGCACGAACTTCTAGGCGCAGCATATGCCACTGTCTTATACCCAAAATCTTGAGGATTATCATCTGGCGCTCGCTTTTGCTGGGCAAGAGCGTGGTTTTTATATTGACGTGGGCGCCGGTCACCCCGTTGCGGACAATGTGTCGCTTTGGTTTTACGAGCGCGGCTGGAGCGGTATCGTGGCTGAGCCAATCCCTGAGTTAGCGGCGTTATACAAAAAAATTCGCCCGCGCGACGCCCTGTATCAAGGTTTGATCGGGCGCGAGGTGGGCGAGGTTGATTTTTTTCATGTCAACCGGTTGCATGGTTTTTCAACAACGATCGAGCTTCACGCAGACGTAGCTAAAGAGTTTGGCGCAGATTATCAGCGTCTGAAGTTACCTATGCTGACGCTGGCACAGCTGTGTGAGCAACATCAAGTTCAAAATATCGATTTTCTGAAAATTGATGTTGAAGGCGCCGAAAGCGACGTCTTGGCAGGCAACGACTTTAATCGTTATCGCCCCAAGGTGATTGTTGCTGAGGCCGTTACGCCAGGCAAGGGCGAACCCGCCTGGGATGCCTACGAGCCGTTGCTGCTAGCCAATGGTTATCGTTTTCGGCTGTTTGATACGTTGAATCGGTTTTATGTTGCCCAAGAATGCCCCGAGATTTTTGAACGTCTGCCGGCTGAGCGTGCACCTTGGGATGACGTCACCCATATGTATGAGATCGGTCGAGCGCCCGAGCAGGCAAATCATCCTGACTTTGCGCTAGCGCAACAGTTGGGGCGGGGTTTTTGGGCGGCTTTGCCTCACTTGGATCAAGAGGTCTTGCTTGATATTCTTGCGCGCGGCATGCGTGCGGGTAGCGGTTCTGCCTTTGATCAAGTCAATTCGCCCGAGATGCGGATCGCCTTGGGTCGGATTGCCTGCGGGTATGATGGCGGGCAGATTGTTGATGATAGTTTTACAAAACCATAAAGGAGCCACACCATGATTCATGTTTTAGCCGTCATTACCGCCAAGCCTGGCATGCGCGATACGATTTTGACGCACTTTCGTGCGAATGTACCAGCCGTTAAAGCCGAGCAGGGCTGTATCGAATACGGCGCCGCGATTGATGCTGAAAACGCACCCGCGATTCAAACCCCCTGGGGCCCCGATACGTTTGTTGTGATTGAAAAATGGGAAAGCATGGACGCCCTGAAGGCCCACTCCGTCGCGCCCCACATGGCGGCTTACGCAGCGAAGACCAAAGAGTTTATTGCTAGCCGCGTGATTCATTTGTTGTCACCGACCTGATCGCAGGGGCGTGACTTCAGTAGTAGGAACAGAAATTGCAATATTGGTTTGATAGGTTGCTCTAAATTAAAAAAGCCAAGATTCGGTCAAAAGAATCTTGGCTTTTTTTGAGGCCTTGCGCAGACACGCTGAGAACTTGAAAATACTCGTCAAGTCCTTTTCAAAAAATACTCTCAGACAGCTTTCTTTTTGGAGCGTGTCAGCCAGAAAAGAGCAAACCCTGTGATGAGCACTGGAATTAAAGACCCAGCATTCAAGAACGACCAGCCATTGGTGGTGACCAGCGCGCCAGAGCTAAACGAGGTAATCGCCATGGTCGTGAACACAAAGAAATTAATCGCACCCTGGGCTTTATCTTTTTCTTCAGGGCGGTAGGCAGTGAGCGCCAAACTTGTGGCCGAGGTGAACAGAAAGTTCCAGCCGACACCAAGAATGAAGGACGCCAACAGAAAGTGATAAACATCGATCCCCATTAGCGCAATACCAATGCAGACCAGATTGAGTATGACGCCTAACCCCATCATGTTCGTTGTGCCATATTTTTTGATCAACGACCCAGTAAAAAAGCCGGGCGCAAACATGCCGATCACGTGCCACTCAAGCACCAACGCGGTATCCGAGAACGGCAGGCCGCACATTTGCATGGCCAGGGGGGTGGCAGCCATCAACAGATTCATCACGCCATAGCCAAGTGCCGAGCCAATGACCGCGACAATAAAAACTGGTTGACGCAAAATTTCAGAAAGAGGGCGGCCGGGTGGCAGCACTTTTTTGACTTCGGTTTCATCCGGGAAGTGAATGAAGTGCATCACGGCTAACCCTAAGAAGCCCGCGAGGGTCAGCGTAAGGTAGGCACCTAAAAAGGGCGTATCGAAACTGTTGCGCGTCCAGTTGGCAAGATTGGGGCCGATCACGGCGCCCAGAATACCGCCAGCCAATACCCACGATACGGCTTTTTCGCGCAGGCTGCTGTGCGTGAGTTCAGCAGCCGCAAAGCGGTAGAGTTGCCCGTTGGCACTGTAGTAGCCAGCGAAGACGGTGCCAGCCACTAAGATCCAGAAATTTTTAGAGTAGGCCGCGTAGGCACAGACCAACGACGACAGAATGGCAACGATCAAACCAGTTTGAAAAGATTTTTTGCGACCAAGCTTCTTTTGATACTTTGCGACGATCGAGGTGGATAACGCACCGCCGATCACATAGCCCATGATAGGGAGGGTTGCGATCCATGCCACGTTGGTGAGGCTTAAGCCCACCAAGCCGTTGATCGCAATGAAGGTGACGTTGTTGGTGAGAAAGATACCTTGGCAAACAATCAGAAGAACCAAATTCTTATTAAACAGCTTGTGTGGTGTGTTCATCTATTTTTTTGTGTGAGGTCTCGCCAGCAAAGCCGAGACTTAAGGTGTCTAGAGTGGCACCCCTTAAGCTGACAATTAAAACACGGTCTAACTAAGGTTTTTGTTGAAAAGCTTGCCAAGTCAGCAACTTTTAACGTTGCGGCGCAGCGTGACCGAGGCCAGGAGGAGGGGAAATGGCTATTTGCCTGACGCTAACTAAAATATTTCCGCATCACTGAATTTGGATTTCCGTTTAATCGCTGGCGTAACACGGGCTCTGGGGTTCCGCGCTTGATGAATTGCCCACTCCCGGGCTCTGCATGTAAGCCTTGAGGGTCGACCACGATACGCCCACGACTAATCACGACCTCTGGCCAGCCACGTACCTCGCGACCCTCATAAGGCGTGTAACCCACTTTGTCATGCAGCATCGCGGTACTGATGACAACGCGTTTTTCAGGATTCCAGATCGCCAGATCAGCATCGGCTCCAACTGTGATGCCTCCCTTTTTTGGATACATGCCATAGGTACGTGCATGATTGGTCGAGGTTACAGCAACGAAGCGTTCGATGGTCATGCGCCCGGTCATCACAGCCTCTGAAAAAAGTAACGGCATACGAACCTCAATGCCCGGCACTCCATTTGCCATGTCTTTAAATGTGGTGGCCTCTCCCTTGGGAAGCTTGCCACTTTCATCGTACCGATAGGGTGCGTGGTCAGACGAATAAATTTGGAGCGTCCCTTGTATCAGCGCCTCCCAAACAGCATTTTGCGAGGCTGCATCACGAGGCGGTGGGCTACAACAAAATTTCGCACCCTCTGTACCGGGCAGGTCGATGTCTTCAGCCGTCAAGAAAAGGTATTGCGGACAGGTCTCTGCATGTATGGGAATACCTAATGCCTGTGAAGAATGAATGACACGAATGGCTTCGAGCCCCGAGACATGAACAATGAGTAAGGGGACATCGGCGAGCTCAGCTAAGGCAATGACTCTGTTTGTGGCCTCCGTCTCTGCGAGGGGCGTGTGCGCAACCGCATGATATTTAGGGGCGGTTAGACCGCGTTCAACCAGTCTGCGTGCAATCCAACGAATCATGTCGTTGTTTTCGGCATGTACCATGACCAGTGCACCCTCGCGATCTGCAACCTCAAGCACATCCAAAATCTGATAGTCATCCAGCCGCATTCGATCGTAGGTCATGTAGATTTTGAACGAGGTGATCCCATTACGGATAAGCTCGGGCAGGTGGGTGTTGAGCGCCTCTTCTGTGGGGTCTGCCAAGATTAAATGGATGCCGTAATCGATCACCGCTTTATCTGCAGCGCGTTTTGAGTAATCCGCAACAACCTCGGGGATATGATTGCCTCGATGTTGTGCTGCAAAAGGAATAATTGTGGTGGTGCCACCAAACGCAGCAGATACAGTGGCGCTATAAAAGTCATCCGCACACATCATGCCCATACCCGAGAGCTGTTCGACGTGGCAGTGGCTGTCGATGCCTCCAGGCAGTACCCACCGACCTTTGGCATCAATGTCAGAGGCTCCAGCTGGCAAGCTGGGTTCTATGGCCACAATGACGCCATCACGCACGCCAATATCTGCATAAAAGGTTTCGGTATCGGTCGAGAGGCGACCATTACGAATGGTGAGGTCAAAATTCATGAGTTTCACTTTTGTGGGTACGTACAGCAATCTTAATGATGCTGTTGGCTAAGTCAAGACATTCGCATCTGTTAATCTTTCATGATCGATTGACACACAATAGGATCACTGATGCAGCGGACCATTTTTGTAATTAATCCTAACTCGACCCAAGCCGTGACTGATGCTTTTGATCGTGGGTTGGATTGTTTTCGTTTCGCGGGTGGTCCAACGATCCGCAGTTTGACTTTAGCTGAAGGTCCTCCTGGTATTCAAAGTCAAATGGATGTAGAAAGAGTCACGTTGCCTTTGGTGAAGCTGGTTCAAAAGCTCGACCTTGAACATGGCGATGAGGCTGCAGCGTTTGTCATCGCCTGCTTTAGTGACCCTGGCTTACATGCCTTGCGTGAAGCCACACGCAAACCGGTGCTGGGCATCAGCGAGTGTGGTTTGTTGTCTGCGATGACGTTGGGGCATAAAGTCGGTGTCATTGCGATTTTGCGCCAATCCATCCCCAGACACATGCGCATGTTCGGCGCAATGGGAATTACGCAAAGAATCGCGGCAGAGTTGCCGCTCGGCATGGAGGTTGTCGAACTCGCGGACTCTGCACGCACGCGCGCTGGCTTACTGCGCGTGGGTACGCAACTCAGAGATACACATCAGGCTGATGTGGTTGTGTTGGGTTGCGCAGGAATGGCCGAGCACCGTCAGTGGTTAGAGGATCAACTCGGTGTACCGGTGGTTGAGCCTGCACAGGCAGGTGTTTCGATGGCGATCGGTCGAACACTGCAGAGGTGACGCGCTACTCTGCATGACGTGCGCGTTGACTGGTGCTTACGGAATCGTACCCTCAGGCAACGCGCAGACATGGTCGTAAATTTCACCAGGGCGGGTAATCCAAACTTTGTCCCGCTCTGGATGATTCAAGATGTGTTGTAGCGCTTTGCGCAACGCGTACAGCCGATAAGGCTGTCCGAAAATCATTGTGTGTAAGGCAATCCCCAGCACGAGTGGTTGTCGGCTTGATTGATGCAGCATCTCTTCGAACTGATGAACAATCATCGTGGCAAAGTCTTCAGCGGTATGGTGACGCACCAAAATTTGAGGTGAATCGTTGATCTCTAGCGAGTACGGTAGCGACATTAAACGCCCGTTGCGAGTTTTCATCCAGACCGGTTGGTCATCACACGGCCAATCCATCTCGAAGCAATAGCCCGCCTCTTGCAACAAATCAGGCGTGTGTTGGCTTTGTGACATCCACGGAGCCATCCAGCCTCGCGGTGCGCGCCCTGTCGCGGCCGCGATTTTACTGCGCACCTCGGCAAGCATGCGAGCTTCGTCTGCCTCCCACCACTGACCGTGGCGCTCAGCGTTTGTTCTTCCATGCCCAATGACTTCATCACCGCGGGCAATGATCGGCTCAATCACGTCCGGTGCATAATCAAAGACGGCGGTATTGACTAAATGACAGGCCGGCAGTTTAAGCTCGTCGAGCAGTTCGTACAGTCGCCAGACTCCGACACGGTTTCCATAATCTCGCCACGCGAACGTTCGAGCGTCTGGCTGCGGTAATTCATTAGACAATGCGTGGCCCAAACCAGCACCGAACGCAAAGTGCTCAGTATTAATTGCAAAATAAATTGCGAGCCGCTTACCGTCAGGCCATGAATAATCGGGGCGCTTGGTAATCGCTGAGTACTTGAATCGTCCGTGATAGGGCAGTTGCATAGGTGTGGTCTCTTGAAAGGTACTTAGCTGTTTGACTGTGCCTCAGTCTTTGCGCTGAATTGATGCTTCACATGCGATGGCGCTTGAGGGGCACGCTCGGGTGACAAAAGGAATCCAAATAATTTCTTTTCACGCCCCGTTGGCGTACGCGAAAGCAAACCCTGTGGCCGCTTAAGAATCACGATCACAATAATCAGACCGTACACAATCAAACGATACTCTTTAGCAAAGCGTAACGCTTCGGGCAGAGCCGTAAGCAAAATCGCGCCCAGCACGGGGCCCCACATCGTTTGCATGCCACCAAACAGCAAGAAAATAATGAAATTAAGCGAGACAAAAAAGCCGAGGTCGTGCGGGCTGACGATTAATACGTAATTCGCTTGAATGGCCCCGGCAACACCAATCAAGGCTGCGCCTAAGGCAAAGGTCAGCGTGCGTAAGTGCGCTAACGACACTCCCATTGCTGTGGCAGCAACGGGGTCGTCACGAATCGCGCGCGCGGCGAACCCCAGACGCGATCCATCAAAGCGCCACGTCACGTACAACGCAACCAGAGTGCCTACAACGCAGGTTGTCATCGTGGTGTTTGCGGCAAGACCGGTAAAGCTATTGGCGCCGCCAATGTAATCCCAGTTAAAAGCGAGCACTGACAACGCCTCACCAAATGCGATCGTTGTGAGTTTTAAGACAAAGTCACGCATCTTCAGCGTCAAAATCGCCAACAGCGCCCCGACCAACGCCCCCGCTAAGCCCGCCATCAATAAGGTTGGTGTAAACCACCAGCCCATTTTGACCGTCAAAATTGCGGATAAATAAGCACCGACTCCTGCAATTGCGGCGGTGGCCATCGACAATTGACCTGACATCGCGATGATGTAAAGCCCCAACACCTGCATGACGCTGAGAAGCGTGAAAATTAAAATTGGTTCTAGAAAGTTATACATGCGTTATACCTTCGTGGAATATGAACCGAACAGACCATTCGGTCGAAAATACAACACGCCGATCAATACAAAGAACGCGACTGCATCTTTTAAGCTCGAAGAGATATAACCCGTCACGAGTGCCTCAATCACGCCAATACCCAGGCCGACCACCATCACCCCTTCAAAATAGCGATTGCCCGCAACGAGCATGCAGGTAAACGCTTTTAAACCGTACAGCAAGCCCACAAATGCCCAAGCAGAACCATAGAGTGTTCCGACTGAAACGGCAGCAACGCCCCCCATCAGTGAGGCAATGGCAATGGTGACCGAACACACAAGCCCTACGTTGATGCCAAAAGCTGCGGCGACATCGGGTCGCTCGGCAATTGCGCGCGTCGCGCGTCCCAACTTGGTCTTACGTACATAGAAACTGACGAAGGCCAACAGCAAGATGCACACACCAAAATTTGCCAGTTGTCGCACCGTTAACACGATCGGACCTAAATCGATTGACTGACGCGGCAAGAGGGTTGGATAAGCCACGGGGTCGGGCCCAGCAATGATTGCCATCCCGTTTTGCAACATGATCGCGACACCTAGCGTGCCAATCAAGGTCGACAACACGTCGCGGTCGCGCAAAGGTTGAATCACGGTGCGTTCAAGTACAAACCCAACGACCGCAGCACCGACTGCACCGAGTGCCACCGCACCAACAAAACCGCCCGCTGGAAACTGAGCGCCAGCCACCAAGCCCGCAAACATACCCACCATGAAAATTTCAGGATGTGCGAAGTTAATCACGCGCAGTACGGTAAACGCTAGAGCAAAACCCAACGCCACCACCGCGTAGGTGCTTCCGATGATGAGGCCATTGGCCAATTGCTGCAAAAACAAGTCCACGATTTCTCCGAATCAACAATCCAAGTCGTTCAAGCGTGTCCGCCTAAGAACACTTCTTTCACAGACTCTTTGCCTGCAATTTCAGCCGCCAGACCACTTTCAATGATCTGGCCCGTTTCAAGCAAATAGGCCCAGTTCGCAACCTTGAGTGCTGCGCGCGCATTTTGTTCAACCATCAAGACCGAGATCCCCATTTTGTTGATCTCGCGAGCGAGTGTAAAAACGTCTCGCACAACCAGAGGTGCCAAGCCTAACGATGGCTCGTCCATCAAAATCAGTTTTGGCGCAGAGATCAGTGCACGAGCGATAGCAACCATTTGTTGCTCGCCACCCGAGAGCGATCCTGCGACCTGATCCCGACGTTCGGCGAGGCGCGGAAACCGTTCAAACATTTCTTGAATTCGCTGATCAACCAACGTTTTGTTGTTGACACACCAACCACCGAGCTTCAGGTTGTCGAGAACAGAGAGTGTGTTCCAGAGCTGCCGCGCCTCGGGCACCCAGGCGATACCCAACTCATGAATCTGATGCGGCTTAAGTTTGAGTAAATCAACGTCACCATTAAAGGTGATGCTCCCCTGGCGCGCTTTTTGCAAACCGAGGATGGCCTTGATAATCGTTGTTTTACCAGCGCCGTTTGCCCCTAAAATCACACGCAGTTCGCCCGTATTGATTTCGAGTGACACACCATTGACCGCGGGCACCGCACCATACGACACTGCAAGGTCTTTAATCCTTAATAAGGGAGTACTCATGATGCAGTCGCAGCCGTAGGCTCGTCTTCATCGACACCCAGATAGGCTTCGATGACGCGCTCGTCAGCCCGAATTTCTGCAGGCGTACCTTCTGCAATTTTTTGCCCAAAACTAATCACGACGACTCGATCCGAAGTTGACATCACCACATTCATATTGTGTTCGATCAGCATCAAGGTGACGCCTGCGTCACGCAAACGACCAATCAGTTTGATCACCTCTTGAGCCTCTCGGGCTACCATGCCCGCAGTCGGCTCGTCCAAAATTAAGAGCTTGGGCTCAAGGGCTAACGCACGCGCAATTTCTACGCGCCGTTGATCGCCGTAAGGAAGCTCAGAGGGCATCCGAAAGCGATTTGCACCGACTCCGACCCAATCTAACAACGCCTCGGCTTGTTCGATCATCTCAGTGCGCTCGCGACGATCAAGTGCCGAACAGGTCAGGGCATCGAACAACCCTGAACGCGTGCGTGACACGCGACCGATCATCACGTTTTCGAGTGCATTCAAGTTTTTGAACAAACGGATGTTTTGGAAGGTACGGCCAATGCCCATTTTTGCTAAACGTTGGGGTGCAAAGCCCGTCACATTTTGACCATCGAACATGACCGAGCCAACATCGGCCCGATCAATACCCGTAATCAAATTAAACAGCGTGGTCTTGCCAGCCCCGTTGGGGCCGACAATTGACAACACCTCACCCTTCTTGACGTCAAAGCTGATGTCATTGACCGCAACAAGGCCACCAAACCTACGGGTTAGGTGTTCAACCTCTAAAATCGTTGACGACATGTTATGCAACGACTTCGTAGGTGCCACGCCCATTGACCTGAATCACCACGACAGATGGGCTGTTGTTGTTGCCATCAGGTGGGTTATTAAAGGTCACAGTCGTGCCAAGCGGGGTTGTGATCTTTAAGGAAGCCAGAGCGGCTGCAATCTTGTCACGCTCAAGACTACCGGCTTTTTTGATGGCTTCGTATAACGTATACACGGCATCGTAGCCATAGGTCGAAAAGGACGTGGCTTCGTATTGTGTAAAGCGTGCTTTGTAGCGATCAAGAAAACTTTTGAGCTCTGGTGTGGGCGCTTGTAAGTCTTGTGCCAAGAAGGTGTAACCACCTTTGATATCGCCTTTAGTGCCATCCCAATAGACCGGGTCTTGAAAAGAGCCAAACCCTGTCATCATTGGCAGCTTGATGCCTGCCTCAATCACCTGCGAAGTTACTTTTACGCCATCGCCTGTTGTTGCCGCAATATAAATACCATCGGGTTTGGTGCTACGAATTTTTGAAAGCTGTGCCGAAAAATCTTGGTCGCCGGTTCTGAAGGCTTCAAAGGCAACCACTGTGTAGCCAAGCGAGGCCGCCATCGTTTTCACAACCTCAGCATCACCGGCCTGCGCATCTTGTGTTTGATCGTAGATTACGGCGATGCGTTTAAGACCATGCTTAGCGACGACTTTTTTGAGTACTACGGGTATCGCTGTGCTTGAGACTGGATTCACCCGACAGGCATAAGGCGACCATTCTTTGTCTTTCACTGGCGCACCCGAGCCGGCATCGACCATCGGCATTTTGAGCTGTGCTGCAACCGGCACCATCGCAATGAAGCCCACAGAGTTAGCAGGGCCGATGACCGCAGTCACTGACGGATCACCTGCCGCTTGCCTAAACAGCGTTACAGCCTGGCGCGGATCATTGGCCATGTCCGCTGTCGTCATCTCGAAGGTGTAGGACTTGCCACTGGCGTCTTTGAAGCCCAGTTTGTTGATATCGTCAAGAGCCAGCAGGCCGCCATCACGTGCACGAATGCCGTAAGCCGCAGAAGGCCCGGTGACGCCCTGAACGTTTGTGATCTTAATCACGCCCGTACCTTGAGCGCGCAAGATCGCTGGCGCAAACAATACAGAGCCCGCGCCTAAGGCAGCGGCTTGGGTAAAGCGACGACGACTAATTGCATGAGGATTTGATTTGTTCGACAAGACCGACATAGCGAGCTCCACTGAATAAAATTTCGACCGGTATAAAAGTTTCTAAGCAATGTCTAATGTACACGCACTCAGACATTTCTCTGTGCTTGCTACCGATATTCTCAACGGATAATATAGGGGTAATCACCGATAGTAAAGATGTGGCTTCAAAAAAATTATCTGAGCGCGACGAAGGGTCGCAGTCGGTTAAAGTCAACGCAATATTTCAAGGTGACCTGTATGCCACACCCGTCTTCTTCGCCCGAGACCCTCTCGTATTTTGATGCAATCAACATTGGTTCGCTTAGAAAAGAGTTTCCGGTTGGAACAGATTTTCTGAACAAGTTTGTGGGGATGAGCCCTGCAAACTTGCGCATCTGGCAAGAGGCGCTCTTTGCTAAACAACTGAAACGCGCCTGGCAAATTCCGTTTTATCAACGGCTGTGGGGTGACGCAGGCATACACACAACCGACATCCAGTCACTCGATGATCTTTCTAAATTACCTAGTTTTGGTAAGCATGAAATCATGGCCTCCGTCGAGCGAAAACCTCCGTTCGGCGATCACCATGGTCGAGATATTCCGGTCGACGGCAAGATCATTCCAATGGTATTGCAATCAACGAGCGGCACCACCGGTCGACCACAACCACTGCTCTACAGTCCGCGCGCGCGTGAAGTACAAAATCTCATGCTCGCGCGAGCGTATTTAATGGCGGGGATGTGTGCAAGTGACGTCGTGCATTCTGTGTATGGGCATGGCCTGGTGAACGGCGGTCATTACATACGTGAAGCAGTTTTGCACTTTACTGAGGCATTGTTTGTGTCAGCAGGCACCGGAATCGAGACCTCATCGATCAAACAGGTCGAATTCATGCGCGACTTTGGTGCAACTGTGATTGTTGGTTTTGCGGATTACATTAAGCGCCTTGCCGAAGTTGCACATGAGCAAGGCCTCGTTCCAGGTCGAGACATTCCGTTGCGGATGATCTGCGGTCATCTTTCAAAAGATGCGCGTGACGCTTTGTCAGCGGCCTGGGGTGGCGCCGAACTTTTTGACTGGTATGGCGTGGGTGACACTGGGCTTATCGCCGCCGAAGGCTCAGACCACGACGGTCTGCACGTCATGGAAGATGCGCACTGGATCGAAATTTGCGATGTGGATACCGGTAAACCTGTCGCGTCAGAGGCTCCTGGCGATCTAATTGCCACCTGTTTATTTACAGATGATATTTTTCCTATTATTCGTTTCAACACGCACGACGTTACACGCTTCTTGCCTGGCCCCTCAAAGCTGAACTTGCCCTTTCGCCGCATCGAGGGTTTTTTGGGTCGTAGCGACAACATGGTCAAACTCAGAGGCATTAACGTGTTTCCGCAGGCGCTCTCATCGATTTTGGCCGGCTCGCCAGGCTTTAGCGGAGAATACCTTTGCACCTTGACGCGCGATCAGTCGGGTCGAGAAGACCTACTGGTCAGTATTGAAACCTCTGAAACCGCCTCCGACGTGCTTGCCGCGCATTACCGTGAACTTTTAAAAAGAAAACTGGGCGTCGAAGTGAAAGTTGAGCTCGTTGCCCCAACGGCGCTGGCTTCACTCACCGGCGTTGAAGCCCGTCAAAAACCCATCCGTCTGCTCGATCGTCGCTAAAGGAACCCGTATGTCCGCCTCACAAACGTTTACCGATCAAGTCTTCAGCATGCTTGAAGAGCGTGGTCAGGCTGCGCTCAATGCGCAAGACCCCATCTCTGCGATGCATGAGTTGATGCAAGGCTGTTTTGATACGCTCGGCGATCGAACTGCGCAGCTAAAGCCTGGCGCCTTGCTGGCGGGCGAACATCAGTATTTTGTCGCGGGTGCCTTCTTTGTGACGCCTGACAGACGCTATCACATGATCTGTGGCAATGTTGGTTTTCCACCCGAACAAGAACGTCTGTGCATACCGATTGACGGTGGCCATCCGGGTCAAGTCTATGCTTCGAAAGCCAAAAAAATCTTAAAAAATACTGACGAGCATGGCACGTTTCGGCAGTATCTCAAATCTTCTCGTATGGGTTCAACAGTCTTTGCCCCGTTAATCTGGCAAGGGCAGTTTATTGGTCAACTCATTGTTGCAGCACAAGCCCGCAACACGATGCGCGACGAAGATCTTCAAGCACTGGTTGTTGTTGCTCGCCTGGCAGCGTCAGTATGGGTGGCGAAAGGTGGTCCTCAATGGCTCACGGCCAACTACCCACCAGAAAACGGGTTCTATGTTGACCGTGAAGGCGTCAAAGACTAAAGGGCACGTGCTTGGCGAAGTGTTCGGCGATCGCTTTACGCGTTGTGATCCAAGGGCCGTTGGGCTCTTGACTGCGTTGTTTGGCATACGCTAAAAACTTTTCAAGTGCCCAGATTCTGCCTGGGCGACCAATGATGCGCAGATGCACACCCAGCGACATCATGTTCACCGTGTGTCTGCCTTCACCCAAGGCCCAGTCCAGGTTGTCGATGGCGTACTTCAGCCATTGATCTGGGGTGTACGAGGGCTCGGCCCACATCTTCATATCGTTGTTATCCATCTGGTAAGGCATCACCACAATTGGGCGTCCTTGAACATGATCCCAAAAGGGCTGATCATCGCTCAGGTCATCCATGTGATACGTGAAACCTTCTTCAATCAATAAGCGACGCGTATTCATCGTTGTCAGATAACGCGATAGCCAGCCAGCTGGCACTTGCCCAGTCGTGGCCGCAATCGAATCACGTGCTTTCACAATATAGGCGCGCTCTTCTTCTTCAGTCATATTGAATTGATGCGCCCAACGGTAGCCATGGGATGTGATTTCGTGGCCGAGCGCCACGATTTGACGCGTTAGCGCGGGCGCACGCTCAAGCGCTAAGGCACATGCCGTGAAGGTCGCTGTGATCTGATGTTGGTCTAACAAGCGAAGGACCCTTGGTGCGCCACGATTTAAGCCATATTGGTAGTTGGATTCATTAATCAGACTACGTACCGAGTGCTTTAAGGCGATGCCCATTTCATCCACGGGCTCGGGATACTTATCACCGTCTTGAATATTGGCTTCGGCACCTTCCTCGACGTTGATGACGATAGAGAGGGCTAGATGTGAATCATTTGGCCATTGATAAGCTTTAGGAGGTGTCTCAATCGTCATCATCAAATCCATGTAATCACTTGCAATCTGTTTCGTGTCAATCTAGCATGGTTTCTAACCGAGTTAAACCCATATCGAGAACGCCATGCTACCTTCGCACAATCGCTTTCAATATTCAGGCATCAAATCTCGCCCTCAATTTAACTGGCCCGACAACAAACGCCTGGCGCTTTATATTGCGGTCAATATCGAACATTTTCCGTACGGTGTTCAATGCGGTGTGGATCTGGATCGTCAAACCCAACCTTGGAGTCAGCGCAGTTGGTTGTGGCGCGAATACGGCAACCGTATCGGTGAATGGCGTCTGATTGAATTGTTTGATGAGCTCAAGCTCAATGTCGGCGTCATCGTCAACACTGAGAACTATGAGCACTGCCCCGACTTGATACAGGCCCATCGTGCCCGTGGTGACGAAATGATTGCGCACGGACGTTCAAACGCCGAGCGTCAAATTGAAATGGATGTGGCAACTGAACGCACGATGATCAACGAAGTGACGGCGCTCATGCAAAAAGCGGATGGTAAGCGTCCACAGGGTTGGTTAAGCCCTTATCTGACGCCAAGCTTGAATACAACTGACTTGCTGGTTGAGGCCGATTATTCATATGTACTCGACTGGGGCATCTGTGATGAACAACCCTTCTGGGTCAAGAGCAAGGGCAAGCCCATTTTGTCAGTCCCTTATCCAATTGAGCTAAATGATCAGCCCGCGATTGCCTATCGACACAATTCGGCTCAAGAATATTGCGACATGATGGTCGAAAATTTTGAAGAAATGCTGCGACGCTCAGTGGATTCGCCCTTAGTTTGCGCGATCTCATTGCATTCTTTCATTATGGGTCAGCCGTTTAGGCTGGCCCGCTTGCGCAAGGCCTTGCAACACATCATGTCGTATCGCGATCAAATCTGGCTGACGACTCCGGGCGAGGTGGCGACGCATTATCGAAACCTACCGACTGAATTGCAGCTGCACGCCAAGTGATTTCTATGAGCGTCGCTTCGGCGGCTCTCGCATCTTGTTGGCTGGAGGTTGAGCGCTGGGTTTGGCGCAGTGATTGGTGCCCCGTCGAGCGATCAACAATCACTTCCGCTCGATCAGCTCAAAGCCCACCATGCCAATCACCATTGCAGCCACGAAGATTAGTGCTTTCTCTTGACCCGCAGCCATCGATACCAAGGCGGGGCCTGGGCAAAAACCGGCCAAACCCCAGCCCGCACCAAAGAGCAGGCTGCCAATCACAAGCCGCTTGTCGATCACGCTTGACTTCGGCAGGCTTAAGGCGCCACCTAAAAAATTTCTCGTACGTTTTTTTGCTAAAGCAAATGCAAAAAAACCGACCAAAATCGCGCCGCCCATCACGAACGCGAGCGAGGGATCCCACTGACCGAAAAGATCGAGAAAGCCCAATACTTTGCCCGGATCGGTCATGCCTGATAGCAACAGGCCTAAACCAAAAACGAGTCCAACAAGGAATTCACTGAGACGATGCATGAGAGTGCCTTTTAAAGAAGATGGCGCACGACAAAAACAACGGCGAACCCTGCGGCCATAAAGGCTAGGGTGGCAACCAAAGAGCGCGGTGATAAGCGTGCCAGGCCGCATACGCCATGCCCACTGGTACAGCCTGACCCATAGCGGGTACCCAAGCCCACCAACAGGCCTGCAATCACGAGCAGGGTCACATCTGCATCAATGCGGGGGGCCGTCACAAGACTGCTCGGTACCACCGTGGTGAAGACCCAAGGCGCCGCGAAGATCCCTGCGAGGAAGGCGAGGCGCCAAAGCGTATCGTTGCGTTTGGGTGGAATCAGGCCGCCCAAGATGCCGCTGATACCCAAGATGCGACCATTGAGCAAAATAAATAATGCCGAGGCGAGCCCTAGTAATACCCCGCCTGTAAGCGAGGCCCAAGGCGTGAAGTGCGACCAGTCAATTGTCATTGCTGAACCCCTGTGTGATTGCAAAACTCTGCGTAAAGAACTTTCATGACGGCCATGGCCGGTGGACTAGAGAATTGGTAGTAAATGTTTTTACCCTCGCGGCGGGTGCTGACAAGTTGCTCTTCACGTAGCACCGTCAGCTGCTGTGAAAGAGTGGGTTGCACGATGCCGAGCAACTCTTCGAGTTCGCCGACTCGCCGTTCGCCTTGCGCGAGTTGACAAAGAATCAAGAGCCGATCGGGATTAGCCAAGACTTTCAGAAAGCGGCATGCCTGGGCGGCCGAGGCTTGCATCACTTGCAACTCAATTGCGCTCGACGAAGGCGAAATCTGTTGAGATACATCAAGCGTTGTCATAATAAAATATCTATATATAATTTATAAAATGATATATTATCACGGTACAAACTAATTTTGCAATGTTTTTAAGGAACGCTCATGGGGCAGCAGGCAAGATCTTCGGTCACACCAAGCGTGCACGGTATTTTTGACGCCAAGACTTGGACCGTGACGTATGTGGTGTACGAAAAGCCTGGGGCACCGTGCGCCATTATTGATCCCGTACTGGATTACGATCCAAAATCTGGCCGCACCAGTCATACGAGTGCCGATAAGGTCGTTGCCTTTGTGCGTGAGCAGAACCTGACGGTTCAATGGATTTTAGAGACGCATGCCCATGCGGATCATCTGTCGGCTGGCGCTTACCTCAAGCAAGAGTTGGGTGGCAAACTCGCGATTGGAGAGCACATCACCGGTGTGCAAAGTGTATTTGCTGGCATCTTTAATCTTGAACCGTCCTTTAAACAAGATGGTTCGCAGTTTGATGTGCTGTTAGCCGACGGCGCTGAACTTGCAGTCGGTCAGCTCGTTGGCCACACGCTTTTCGTGCCAGGCCACACGCCCGCTTGTGTTGCATATCAATTTGGCGATGCCGTCTTTGTGGGCGATACGATGTTTATGCCTGACGTAGGCACAGCGCGTTGTGATTTTCCGGGTGGCGATGCGGCTACGTTGTATCACTCGGTCAAAAAATTATTGAGTCTTGCGCCTGACACGCGACTGTTTATGTGTCATGACTATCCGCCGAACGACCGTGCGATTCAGTTTGAAACCACGGTTGCCGAGCAACGCGCAAACAACATCCATGTTCACGATGGCGTCACCGAGGCTCAGTTCATCGAGATGCGGACCAAGCGTGACGCCACGCTTGAGATGCCAGTGTTGATATTGCCTGCGGTGCAGATCAATATTCGGGCCGGCGAGTTGCCACCGAAAGAGAGCAACGGCGTGGCCTATGTCAAGATTCCTCTGAACGTACTTTAAAAAATTAATGCGTTTGTTTGAGCGATCACTGAAGATTTTGTTGATTGTTTTTAGTGCATTTTAAAAATTTGCGGGTCTTGTTGTTCAACTGTAGTTGCAGAAAAAAGGAAAAATCATGAAACATAACGTTGGTGGTATCGATCGAGTTTTGCGTATCGCAGTAGGTTTGTTACTGATTGTTTTGGCAGCGAGTGGCAAGATCGGGCCTTGGGGTTGGCTAGGGGTCGTGGTGCTAGCCACCGGCGTATTCAGCTTTTGCGGGGCGTATAAGTTGTTTGGATTTAGCACTTGCCCGTTAAAGGTAACCAAGAATCAATAAACGGTTTCTTGAAGTCACTTTAATACGCTCAGCGTACGTAGCGGTACAGACGAAGAAAATCGCCCACAGTGAAGTTCCGTGGGCGATTTTCTTCGTCTTTAATGCACTTTCTCAATATAAGTTTCAGCGCCTTAACGCAGCGAGGCGTTGAGCTTTTTCAAAGCGTCAGCGCCCGGGCAGAGCTGCTTAGAATCAAACGCCGCCAACGGGGTGTCGCTGGTATTGAGCGCAGCATGCAGGTCGGTTGCGTCGGGGTCTAGGTACAACAAGCCAGTCACCACTTCGCCGCGCGCCTGATGTTCGTTGATGTAGCTCAGCGCGCCATAACGATCTGAAGGATCGTAGTCGTTATGCAGTTTGCGCAGACGCAGCGTCTTGCCATCGTGCTGTTCGACCTCAACGACCTGACCAGGTTCATATTGCGTGGTGATCTCATCGCGTGAGGTGAAAAAGTCGATCCGACTGACGGCTTCGTTATGTTCGCGCACATAGTCATAGCTCTTGGTGCTGCCGCTATGGTTGTTAAACGCGATGCAAGGGCTAATGACGTCGATAAAGGCGGCACCACCATGCCCAATCGCACCCTTGATGAGCGGCACCAGTTGTTCTTTGTCGCCCGAAAAGCTGCGGCCGACATAGGTTGCACCGAGTTGTAAGGCTAAGCCCACCAAGTCGATTGGGCTGTCATTGTTGACGACGCCCTTTTTGCTTTTCGAGCCACGGTCTGCGGTTGCTGAAAACTGGCCTTTTGTTAAACCATAGACTCCATTGTTTTCGACAATGTAGGCCATGCTGACGCCCCGACGCATCGCGTTGGCAAATTGACCCAAACCGATCGAGGCTGAGTCACCATCGCCAGAGACGCCTAAATAAATAAGCTCGCGATTTGCAAGATTGGCGCCGGTCAAAACTGACGGCATACGACCATGAACGGTATTAAAGCCGTGTGAGGCGCCCAGAAAGTAGTCAGGGGTCTTTGAGCTGCAACCAATGCCAGATAGTTTCGCTACGCGATGGGGTTCGATATCGAGCTCCCAGCAGGCTTGCACAATGGCCGCTGAAATCGAATCGTGGCCACAGCCTGCGCAGAGCGTCGAGACGCGTCCTTCGTAATCGCGCCGCGTGTAGCCAACTTTATTTTGGACAAGGCTAGGGTGATGTAGGGCGGGCTTAGTGATGAAAGTCATGCCACTTCCTTTTGCTTGTTGGTTGTTGACGCGGTTGCGGCACTTGGGTTCAAGTGCTTACGAATGTAGTCAGTGATGAAACGAGCCGTAATCGGTGTGCCATCGTAGTGCAGGACTTTAATCATCTTGGCAGGGTCGATTGACAGCTCGTTGACTAACAGCGAATGCATTTGTGCGTCACGGTTTTGTTCAACGACATAGACCTGATCGTGTTCGGCGATGAAGGCCTCGACCGATGCCGGAAACGGAAACGCCCGTAGCCGCATCGCGTCAAGGTAAATCCCTTCAGCGTTCAAAATGTCTAAGCCCTCTGTCATGGCTGGGCTGGTTGAACCAAAGTAGATCACCCCTAGCTTGGTTGCTTTGGGTGCCTTCTCAAACAGAGGCTGGGGCACCATATCTGCGGCAGTTGCAAATTTGCGTAGCAGCCTTTCCATGTTGTAGATGTAATCTGGACCGCGCTCTGAATAGCGGGCGTAGGGGTCGCGCGTGGTGCCGCGGGTAAAGTAGGCCCCCTTGGTTGGGTGAGTGCCGGGCAGTGTGCGCCAGGCGATGCCGTCGCCATCTACGTCTTTGTAGCGCCCAAAGTCTTTGCCCGCCTCAAGCTCTTCGGCGGTCATGACCTTGCCGCGATCGTACGTACGGGCATCGTCCCAAACGAAAGGCTTGGATAAGCGTTGATTCATGCCGATATCGAGGTCGGTCATGAAGAAAACGGGTGTTTGCAGTCGATCTGCTAAATCAAGCGCAACCGCACCAAATTCAAAACACTCGTAGGGATCTTCAGGGAAAAGCAGTACGTGCTTGGTATCGCCATGTGAGGCATACGCGCAAGCCAGAATATCGGATTGCTGCGTGCGTGTCGGCATGCCGGTTGAAGGACCACCGCGCTGCACGTTGATAATCGTGACAGGGATTTCGGCAAAGTAAGCCAGGCCAATAAATTCAGCCATGAGTGAGATGCCCGGGCCAGACGTTGCCGTGAACGCGCGCGCACCATTCCAGCCGGCACCCACCACCATACCAATCGAGGCGAGCTCATCTTCAGCTTGAACAATCGCAAAGCGATTTAAGCCGGTGCTTGGATCTGTACGGTATTTGTCGCAGTATTTTTGAAACGCCTCAGGCACAGAGGACGAAGGTGTGATTGGATACCATGCTGCAACGGTGGCGCCGCCATAGACGCAACCAAGAGCCGCGGCGCTGTTGCCGTCGGTAAAAATCTGATCGCCGACCTTGTCTGACTTTTGCACGCGGATGCCAAGCGGCACCTTCAGATTTTTTTTCACATAGTCGCGGCCCAGATGCAAAGCGCGAATATTCGAATCGAGTAGAGCCTCTTTGCCTTTGTATTGTTCGGCAAACAGCTTTTCAAAGACCTCGGCGTCGACAGCCAGCAGCATCGATAGCGCGCCAACGTAGATGATATTTTTGAACAACTGACGCTGCCGCGGGTCGGTGTAGGTGGCGTTGCTAATCTCAGTTAGCGGGATACCAATGACGTTAACATCGGGGCGAAACTTTGACTCTGGGATCGGCCGCGTTGAGTCATAAAACAAATAGCCGCCGGGCTCGATCTCTGCAATGTCAGCATCCCAGGTTTGCGGATTCATGGCGACCATCATGTCTACGCCACCGCGGCGGCCCAAGTAGCCCTTTTCGCAAACGCGTGCCTCGTACCAAGTCGGCAAGCCTTGAATGTTGCTCGGAAAAATATTGCGTGGGCTCACGGGTACGCCCATGCGCAAAATCGCTTTGGCAAACAACTCGTTTGCCGAGGCTGAGCCTGAGCCGTTGACGTTGGCAAATTTAATGACAAAATCGTTAATCGCTTCGATTGGCTTCATACAGACTCCAGAATTGAACCGTTTGCTTGTTGATCGCGACAAAGCGGTCCAGCAGTGGTAGTCGTCAATAAAAACTTTTGCATATCCCAGGCACCGGTTGGGCATCGCTCTGCGCATAAACCGCAGTGCAGGCACACATCCTCGTCTTTGACCATCACTCGACCAGATTTCAAGTCGGTCGACACATACAGGTCTTGCGTGAGTTCAAGCGCTGGGGCGCGCAGACGCGTTCTGAGCTCTTGCTCTTCACCGTTTTGTGTAAAAGTAATGCAGTCAGTCGGACAAATGTCGGTGCAGGCATCGCACTCAATACAAGTCTTGGCATTGAACACTGTTTGTACGTCACAGTTTAGGCAGCGACTGGCTTCTTTAAATGCCGTGGCCGCGTCAAAACCTAACTCAACCTCGACACGAATGTTGGCAAGCGCTTTTTCGGATTCAGCCCATGGCACTTTGAAACGAGCGTCATTAGACACATCGTTTTGATAGCTCCACTCGTGGATGCCCATTTTTTGTGACATCAAATTAGTCGTGGGGGCGGGGCGCTTTTCAGGATCCTCTTTGTTTAAGAAGCGATCAATCGACACGGCGGCTTCGTGTCCGTGCGCGACCGCTGTAATAATATTTTTTGGGCCAAACGCTGCATCGCCACCAAAAAAGACGCTTGGCTGTGAGGTTGACTGAAACGAGTCGTTGCCCAAGACTGGCTGACCCCATTTGTTGAAGTCAACACCACTGGCTTCGTCGATCCAAGGAAACGCGTTTTCTTGACCGACGGCCAACAGTACCGTGTCGCATTCAAAAAATACGTCAGGCTGACCAGTGGGCACCAGACTACGGCGACCTTTTTCATCGTATTGAGCCTCGACCACTTCGAAGGTCATGCCAATGAGCTTGCCGTCTTTGTGTTCAAAGCTTTTGGGTACGTGAAAGTTGATGATTGGTATGCCTTCGTGGATAGCGTCTTCTTTTTCCCAGGGCGACGCTTTCATTTCATCGAAACCGCTACGGACGATCACTTTTACGTCGGTGCCACCCAAGCGGCGCGATGACCGGCAGCAGTCCATTGCGGTATTGCCGCCACCCAAGACGATGACGCGCTTGCCAACGCTGGTGATATGGCCGAAGGAAACCGACGCTAACCAGTCGATACCAATATGAATGTTTGCAGCGGCTTCTTTGCGGCCAGGTACGTCAAGATCGCGTCCGCGTGGTGCGCCACAGCCTACAAAGACTGCGTCGTAGCCCTCGGCCATCAAGCCACTGAGTGACTCAACGCGCTGGCCAGCTTTAAAGTCGACGCCTAAATCGAGGATGTAGTTCGTCTCTTCATCAATCACCGATTCAGGCAAGCGGAAGCGCGGAATTTGTGAGCGAATAAAACCACCGGCCTTCGTTTCGCCATCAAAAACAGTGACATGGTACCCAAGCGGTACGAGGTCGCGTGCAACAGTAAGCGAGGCGGGCCCAGCGCCTACACAGGCAATACGCTTGCCGTTTGGAGCGGCGATGGCGGGCATGCGATTTTTGATGTCGCTTTTGTTATCAGCGGCGACACGTTTGAGTCGGCAAATTGCAACGGGCTCTGGATGCTCGCCATTGTTTTCTTCGACACGACCGCGGCGACAGGCTGGTTCGCAGGGGCGATCGCAGGTGCGCCCCAGCACGCCCGGAAACACATTCGAGACCCAATTAATCATGTAGGCGTCGGTGTAGCGCCCCTGACCGATTAAGCGGATATATTCTGGCACGGGGGTGTGAGCAGGGCATGCGTACTGGCAGTCAACAACCTTGTGAAAATAGGTTGGGTCCGTCAAATTTGTCGGTTGCAAATGAATCTCCTGTCCGCCGAGGCGTGCTTTTTTTGAATGACTCTTTGCCAAGTCTGAGTTGATTGACGCTAGCCAAGACTCGACAATTTAGAATCCCTTTAGTACACATAGTCTAATGTGGCGCGGGGATTCTTGCACGTTGATATTGAGGGCTCTTTGCATTACGCCATCATTATTGGTCTTTGACTCGATCTAGGTGTGATTTTGCTGCGCCGCGGCAAAGTGAGCTGTCATCCTGCGTGCTCTGTTAATCTGTGTAAAAGTAGTCCCTGACTCACTTAAATTCAATTCAAACATCATATGAAACGAGACAACACTTTGGCCAAATACTCGATGGCAAGGCGGCTGCTGATTCTGGCCTTTGCGGCAGCATCTGCGGTGGGCAACGTTACCGTTCAGGCGCAAATGCCCAACAAGCCTATTACCTTAATTGTGCCGTTCGCAGCCGGCGGCAATCTGGATATTGTTGGGCGGTTGATTGCCCCGGGTCTGGCCAAGCAACTCGGTCAGTCCGTTGTCGTACAGAACAAGCCGGGGGCAGGGGGTGTATTAGGTGCCACCGAGTTATCCCGCTCTGAAGCCGACGGGACCGTTTTGCTTGTGAGCACGCCTAATGCGATTACCGTTGCGCCCAAAATGGTACAGACACAATACTCCCTCGAAAATTTCGCTGCGGTAGGGTTGATCTCTTCTACGTCCTTGTTACTTGTGACGCGTACTGAGCAAAATAAATTTCAGGATTTTGCGAGTTTCGTTGCTTACGCCAAAGCAAACCCCGGTAAGGTCAGCGTTGCCAACGCGGGCATTGGCACCTCAAATCATATTGCCATCATGCAGTTGCAGATCATGGCGGGTATTGAACTCAATGTGATTACTTATAAAGGCTCGGGCCCTGCAAATATTGATCTGCTCGGTGGGCAGGTTGATGTCAGTATTGATCAACTGTCCAGTGCGATCTCACATCTGAAGTCTGGGCGTGCTCGCGCCATGATGGTCGTTTCTTCTGAGCGCGACCCACTGGTACCCGACGTGCCTAGTGCGAAAGAGTTGGGTTTGCCTACGCTTGAAGTCAGCACGACTGCTGGTTTGTTAGCGCCTGGTAAGACGCCGACTGCGACGCTTGCGATCTTGAACGACGCGCTGAACAAGACCTTGGCCGACCCAGCGCTTCAAGAGCAATTTACGCGCGCTGCGAGTCGGGCTCGTCCCGGGCCTTCGGCTGTTTTTACTGAGTTGATGAAAACTGAGGATAAGCAGGCTGCAGAGTTAGCTGCTGCAGGTAAGCTCAAGCCCGAGTAAAGGGCTGAGCCTGCTTAGTAACCGAGTTGTCGATTGATTTTGTTATCAAGCTGCCCGGTCGTGGTCAGCTTGGCAAAGTTGGCAAACCAACAATCCAGCACACGCTGCACATAATCAGGGGCATCGCACGAGATGTGTGGCGTGACGATGAGGTTGGGTGTGGTCCAAAGAGGTGAGCCTGCCTCTAAAGGTTCTTTATCAAACACATCCAAGATCGCCCCATCAAGCTGTTTGCTTGCAAGATGTTTGATCACCGCTGAATAATCCACAATGGGTGAACGGCCGATATTGATCAACCCTGCGCCTTTGGGTAACAACGCGATTCTTGCATCGGTGACCAAGCCTCGGGTGTCTGCTGTCAGCGGGGCGGCCACAATCAAATAATCGGTACGAGGCAAAACAGAGTCGAGTTGGTTCACAGCAATCGTTTCGTCTGCGAGAGGTTGCGCAGTTCCGGAGCGCGTGACGGCAATGACCTTCATACCAAGTCGTTTCGCGCCCAGGCCAGCCGCACGGCCAACGTCGCCAAAGCCAATCACTGTTGCAGTCTTGCCTCGAATATTGAACTCATGGATCATGTCCCAAACCTGTTTGGTTTGATTTGCCAGAATTTGTGGCATTTTGTTGTGCAACATCAGCAAGGCCATACTGATAAAGTCTTCAGTCTTGTCGCCGTGAATACCGCTGCTGTTGGTTACAGTGATTTGTTCAGGTAACCAGTCAAGCGGCAGCAGATGATCGACGCCTGCCCCCGTGGTGTGAATCCACTTCAGTTTTTTTGCTTGAATGATTTTTGGGCGATCAATTGGGCCCGCAATCAGCGCATCTGCATCGTTGAGCGCAGTTTCTAAAATGTCGCCATCCCAGCCGACAGAGACATCGATTTGTTTGGCGAGCGCTGGATGCCTTGCAGCGGCCTGTGCCCACTGCTCGTGCGTGAGGTGAAAGAGCTCGTTGCGAAGGCGTCCGTTTTCTAGGTGAAGTCTGAAGCGTGTTGACATAGATGTTCTTTTAAGCGGTTGGGTGTACGGAAAAGCATAACAAAGTCAAGATTCTATCTGTATCAGAAAATTAGCTTTGTTAACCGAAAGGGAGGGCAATGAGTACTTTTTTGGTTGGCCGAGTCTCTAAGATGCGTGGCTAAATCATTCGGCTTTGACGTTCGCGGTTCGAGCGACCTTGCCCCACTTGTCGTATTCGGAGGACAAGTAATCGCTAAACTCTTGCGGCGTCGAGGCGCCTAACACCGCACCAAGATTAGCCAGCCGTTTGTGTAGGTCTGGCGAGCCCATCGCGGTAGCAAAACCTTGTTGCAGACGGCTCACGATTTCTGCTGCGGTTCCTTTAGGGGCAATAAAGCCGATCCATGGTTCGATCTCAAACCCGGGAACGCCTGATTCGGCAATCGTCGGTGTGTCAGGAATCAAAGTCATCCGTTTGAGTCCGGTCACAGCAATCGGACGAAGGCGCCCTTGCTTGACCTCTTGCTCGACCAAAATCCAGTTGATGAAGGTTAGTTGAACGCGGCCAGCAATCAAATCTGTCATTGACGGACCTAAGCCTTTGTAGGGGACGTGATTGAGTTTGACGCCCGCCAGCATTTGCAGAAGTTCGCCTGATAGATGCGCTGTTGAGCCCACGCCGGCTGAGGCATAGTTCACAGCACCTGGATTCGCTCGGGCGTAGGCGATTAACTCTTGAACGGTCTTTGGTGCAAACTGAGCGTTTGCTGTCATCACCAAATGGTATTTCGCAACAACGGTGATGGGTGCAAAATCTTTAAGTGGGTCGTAGAACAGCTTGGGTTGAATGAACGCATTGATAACAAAATCAGGTGCGGTTAGCAAAATGGTATTGCCATCAGGCGCGGCATTGGCGACCAATTGCGTCGCAATCATTGTGGCGCCGCCGGGATGATTTTCAACAATTACTGGGCGGCTTAACGCTTCAGCCAGTTTTTGTGCGATGACACGGGTGGCGACATCGGTCGGGCCACCGGCTGCAAACGGCGCAATAATCCGAAGCGGTTTGCTTTCGACTTGCGCTGAGCTGTTAGCGGTGAAAAATCCGATGAAACAGGCGGCAAAAAGTAAGTGTCGGGCAAGGTAACGGGGCATGCTGTGTCTCACTTCAGTATTATATTTAGGACGGTGAGTTTACTTTGCCGCTAGATCGAACTCTTTAGCAACTTTAGCGTAGGATTGAATTTCAGCCTGGTAAAAAGTTGCAAAGTGTTGGGCGTTGAGTGGAGCCGGTTCAATGCCGAGTTGCGCGAATGCGCTTGCCACTTCTGGATATTCAAGCAGCGCCAACATCTCTTGCGAAACTCTATCGATAATCGCTTGCGGCGTTTTCGCAGGTGCAAAAAGGCCCCACCAAATAATCCCTTCAAGGTTCGCGACCCCTGCCTCTTGCATGGTTGGTACGTCGGGTAGTGCTTTCATGCGTTGGTTGCCTGTGACTGCGAGTGCGCGAAGTTTGCCCGACGAGACGAATGGTAGTCCTTCGCTAGCGACGGGGATCATGAAGGTCAATCGACCAGAGATCAAATCTGGCATAGCGAGTGACCCGCCCTTGTACAGAATTTGCACTGGGGTTGTTGCAGTGTTCTTTATAAAAATTAAAGCTGTTGGGGATACTGTACCAACGGTTCCGTAGGCCGTTGTGGTTGGGTTCGCCTTAAGGTGCGCAATCAGCTCGTTGACGGTTTTGGCCGGGGAGCTAGAGGGAACCAATAAGATTTGTGAAGATCTACCCGCGCGTGCGACTGGAATTAAGTCGGTCAAGGCGTCGTAAGTCATATTGATTTCGCTTGCACGGTTGGTCGCTAAAAATGAGGCGCCCATGAGCATTGTGTATCCATCTGGATTCGCTTTAGCCACAAGGTTTGCCCCAATGTTACCGTTCGCACCCGGACGGTTATCAATGACAAGCGCTTGTCCCAGGCGGCTCGCGAGTCGCTCTGAGATCACCCGGGTGATGTTGTCGACTCCACCGCCCGCAGCGTAGGGCACCACGATATGAACCGGCTTTTCCGGGTATGTTTGCGCGCGCGGTGCGCTCAAGCCGGCAGCCGCTATGAGAACAAAATATGCAATGACCCGTGTTGTGATCGACATGATTTAAGTCTCCTGAGTACGAGGGGCGCCCCGAGCATACTTGTATCTGTGAGCTTTGAGCAATGGGCGTAGCGTAACTTGATATATCTTTGGGCGTGGCGTTGTATATTGATCGCTTCTGGCAGTCCGACTCACCACAGTTCGATCACCGTGACCATGTTCAAGCCTCCCTTTGTAGTTTTTCAAACCCAATCAACTAACGAGCTTAAGCCATGTTAGGGGTGACAGATTACGGTGCTTTTGTTGTGGCTTTCACGATTTTCTTACTGATACCTGGCCCGGGCAATTTGGTGTTGATAACCTCGACCACCAAAGGGGGCGTGCGGGCTGGGTTGGCCGCAACGCTTGGTATTGTTCTCGGAGATCAGGTCTTGTCCTGGCTCGCGGTGGCCGGAGTTGCGGCGGTGTTAACCACATACCCGACGGCTTTTCAGACCGTGCAGTGGGTGGGTGCGGCCTATCTGGCATGGCTTGGGGCAAAAATGCTGTTCGCTAAACCAGGAGCGGCACCTATTTTGAATATTAAGCCTTATCACTACTTGAGGCAGGCCTTATTCATTACGCTCTTGAATCCGAAGGCCATCGTTTTTTACATGGCTTTTTTTCCTCTGTTTATTGATCCGGTGAAGCAACAGGGCCTACTGACGTTTGGCTTGTTGGCAGTCACGATTGCGGTGCTCGCTTTTATTTACGGTGTGATAGCCACCTTGTTGACTCATTTTTTTGCTGCCCGGATGCGTCGTAATCCAAAGATCGGCTTTTTGCTTGAAAAGCTGGCGGGCTTGTGCCTGATTGGGTTTGGTCTGCGCTTAGTGTTGACGCGCTAGTGCAACTGTTTGCACGGCGGGCTTGCGCTTAGGTCGTATTGTTGCCTAAGCTGCACATAAGGTCTTCTCTAGAAATTATTCAAATAACGAGACAAATCATGAAAATAGCAGTCTTGCCAGGCGACGGCGTAGGTCACGAAATCATTCCTGAGGCAGTAAAGGTTCTGCAAGCGACGGCGAAAGGGCATTTTGAACTTGAACTTGAATACGGTCATATTGGAATGACAGGCGTTCACGCAACGGGTAAGCCTTTGCCCGATGAGACCTATGCACTGGCAAAGCGCGCTGATGCGATTTTGTTTGGTGCGATCGGCGGACCAGAATACGAACAGTGGATTCGCACGAATAAAGTGCGCTCAGGTTTGTTGCAGTTGCGCTTAAATTTAGGTCTGAATGCGAATTTGCGGCCGGTCAAGTTATTTCCAGAACTCGCGAATGTCTCTACGCTTAAACCGCAGGTGATTGAGGGTTTGGATTTATTGATTTTGCGTGAATTGTCGAGCGACATCTATTTTGGCGAACCTCGCGGTCCGGTGCAAAATGCCTCGGGTGAGCGCGAGTCGATCAATACGATGCGCTATACCGAATCACAAATTCGTGCGATCGGGCATGTGGCGTTTAAAACTGCTCGTCACCGCAGAAGTAAAGTATGTTCGGTCGATAAGGCGAATGTACTCGAAACCATGCAGCTCTGGCGCGATGTGATGAAAGAGGTGGGCGCAGAGTACCCTGATGTCGAATTAACTCACCTGTACGTTGACGCAGCCGCGATGATGTTGATGCGTGCGCCAACGCGGTTTGACGTCATTGTGACTGGCAACATGTTTGGCGATATTTTGTCAGATGAGGCCGCGATGCTAGTGGGTTCGTTGGGTATGTTGCCCTCTGCCTCTTTGGCACCTGATGGTAAAGGCCTGTACGAACCAATTCATGGCTCGGCGCCAGATATTGCCGGTAAAGATATCGTGAATCCCTGTGCCATGATTTTGTCAGCCGCGATGATGTTGCGCCATAGCTTCAATCTCGAAAAGGACGCGCAGCGCATTGAAAGCGCGGTACGTGCAGTTGTTGGACGGGGTTTGCGCACGGCGGATATCATGGACACCGATAGTCGCTTGGTAGGTACTAAAGAAATGGGCGATGCAATCGCTGCAGCAGTCATCGGTTGAGATGGCGATGGCTACGCCAACTGGTAAGACTTTATTTGAAAAAATCTGGCTCGCGCACGAAGTCATGCGCGATGAAGATGGTCAAAGCTTGCTTTACATTGATCGAAACTTGATCCACGAAGGTTCGCGCAATCCGTTTCAAGTACTTGCTGCAAAAAAAATCCCGGTGCGCAGACCAGATCGGACCTTTGCAACCCCCGATCACTATGCGCCCACCAAAGGGCGATCGCTTGAAAGTATCGACGGGCCAGAGCGCCTAGATATGGTGATGTCCTTGCAACGTAATACCCAACAGGCGGGTATAACAATGTTCGGTATGGATGATATGCGTCATGGTATTAGTCACGTGGTGGGTCCCGAACAGGGTTTGAGCTTGCCAGGCATGACGATCGTATGCGGCGATAGCCATACGTCAACGCACGGTGCCTTAGGTGCCTTAGCCTTTGGTGTAGGGGCCTCTGAGGTTGCCCATGTGTTGGCAACACAGACTATCTGGCAGCGCATGCCATCGACAATGCGTGTACAAATTGACGGCGTTTTGCAAAAGGGGGTCTGTGCAAAAGATGTCGCACTTGCCTTGATCGCTAAAATTGGTGCGGCTGGCGCGACGGGTTTTGTGATTGAATACGCGGGCTCAACCATAGCAGCCATGTCAATGGAGGCCCGGCTGACCTTATGTAATTTGTCAATTGAAGCTGGCGCGCGCGCGGGTATTATTGCTCCTGATGAGGTCACTTTCGCGTATGTCCTCGGTAAGCCTTACGCTCCAAAGGGGAGCGAGTTTGAACAACAACGACTGCGCTGGCGCGAGTTGTTCAGTGATCCGGATGCCGAATACGGTGCTGAAGTCTTTTTAGATGCCAGCGCGATTGGTCCGATGGTGACCTGGGGTAATAGTGTCGAAGACGGTCTGGAAATTACCGAAAAAATTCCTGATCCGGCGTTAGTGTCTGACGCTACGCGCCGTGCGGTGCTTGAGCAGTCGCTTCAATACATGGATCTCACCCCTGGGCAGGCGCTGTCCTCTGTCCGGATTGATTATGTGTTTATTGGGTCGTGCACGAACGGGCGTCTTGAAGATTTGCAGGCTGCGGCCGATGTTATCCGTCAGCAAAAAATCGCAGCTCACGTGCGTGCCATCGTGGTGCCTGGTTCTGGCACAGTCAAAGCTCAGGCAGAGGCGCTGGGACTTGATCGAATATTTTTAAATGCCGGTTGTGAATGGCGCGAGCCTGCATGCTCGATGTGCTTGTCGACAAATGGCGATATGGTGCCATCGGGTTTGCGTTGTGCTTCGACCTCAAATCGAAATTTCGTCGGAAGGCAGGGGCCGGGCTCGCGCACCCATTTGGTGAGCCCCGCCATGGCCGCTGCGGCTGCGCTCGCTGGCCATCTTGTTGATGTGCGTGCATATCTTAAAGGGACACCTTGATGCAGTCATTTACTTCTCTTGATGAGATTGCTGTCCCGTTGCTTGAGGCCAATATCAATACCGATCAACTTCTGCCATCGCGCTATTTGCGTAAGCAGCGTGCCGACGGGTTTGGCCAATACTTGTTTCGAGACTTGCGCTTTCAGGATGAGGTGCAAGAGCGCACCGATTTTATTCTGAATCAGGTGCCTTACCGTCGGGCAAAAATTATCGTTGCTAGTACGAATTTTGGCTGTGGATCTTCTCGCGAAATGGCAGTGTGGGCTGTGGCGGACTACGGTTTCCGTGTGTTGATCGCTCCGCGTTTTGCAGATATTTTTTTTAACAACTGCTTTAAAAATGGACTGTTGCCAATCGTGTTGCCTCAAGAGGTGGTGCATGACTTGCAACAGTTTCTATTGCAACGGCCCGGCAGTACATTGCACGTTGATCTCTTCGCGCAAGAGGTAAAAAGCGAAGACGGGCAACGTTATAAGTTTGATATCCATCCCTTTAATAAGAAATGTCTGCTACAAGGTATTGATGCAATCGACTACACACTGCAGTTAGTCGAAAAAATTGAAGCATACGAACGACGTACTTGATGCTTGGAGCGCTCTTGAAAAAAATACTTGGTCTAGCGTTGATGCTTTTCCTTACGGTTTGTTGGTCTGCACCCGACGCACGTCCTGAAAAAGTCGATGTTTCGATTGCGACCTCACCCTCGGTCATCTCGTACTACCCTTTTGAGATCGCAATGGCCAAAGGGTACTTTAAGGACGAGGGATTAAATATCGCGCGCAGTATGTTTGCGGGCGGCCCAAAGGCCATGCAAGCGCTTTTGGGAGGCAGCGCAGATGTCGCTGTGAGTGCCTATGCCAACACACTGAATATGGCGGCCAAGGGGCAGTACTTGCAGGCCTTTTTCTTAATGATTGATTACCCCGCATACGCGGTAGGTGTCACCAAGGCTGGGCAAACTAAATTTAAAGGCTTTGAGAGTTTGCCCGGACTCAAGGTTGGCGTGACTTCGCCTGGTTCGAGCACTCATATGGTCTTTAACGCGATCGCCTATCGTCATGGAGTCAACGTTAAATCGTACTCGGTGATTGGCGTTGGCGCCTTAGCGGGGGCGGCTTCGGCAGCACAAACTGGTGCAATCGATGTGTTGGTTGGAATCGACCCGGTTGTCACAATGCTGACAAACAGTGGCGACATAAAAATCGTTGCAGATTTGCGAACTGGTGCAGGTACGTTTGAGGCACTAGGGAGCCGAACTTACCCCGAGGGCTCAATGCTTGCAAGCACTGAATTCGTGCAGAAAAATCCTAAAACTATTCAGGCGCTCACTAATGCAATGTTAAAAGCTCAGCTGTTTTTGCAAACCGCAAGCGCCGCTGATATTGCCGATGCGTTGCCTAAGTCGTATCAAATTGGCGAACGCGACTTGTACCTTCAAGCAATACAAAATACCCGAACTGTTTATTCAAAAAACGGGCGTTACGACCCAGAAGGGATACAGGCTGTACTCAAGGTTCTGACTGAGTTTGATGCGGAACTGGCTGCGGCGCAAACAAAAATTGATGTCAATGCTACATTTACGAACCGATTTGTCGACGCAGCACTTGCCTCTCGGCAAAAATAACAAACTGATGTCAAGTATGGAATCTAGAGAAATATTACTTTGGTCGGGTTTGGTGATTGGGCTATTGTTTGGCCTAAACGGCCAATGGTCTGGATTTTGTCTCAATCGTGCTCTTAAAGAGGGCTGGGATTCGGGTGCAAAGCAAAAGGCACAATCTTTTGCTTTGGCGCTTATGGTGTCGACCCTTGGTGCGCAGCTACTTGCCTCTTTTGAGATCGTTGATTTGAGTACCTCGGTTTACCGTGGCAACGGCGCGTCGTGGTTGTTTGCGATCTTGGGTGGCTTGATGTTCGGTTACGGCATGATGCTGGCAAACGGCTGTGGTGCGCGCGCCGTAGTATTGCTTGGTCAAGGTAACCTCAGGTCGTTTGTTGTACTACTGTGTCTGGGCATTTCGGGCTACATGACGCTGACTGGCTTGCTGGCGCCTTTACGCTTGACGCTTGCACAAGCCACTGTGATGCCGGCACATGGTGTGTATGAATTTGAGAGTTCAGTTCGTTACCTTGCGATCGGTGCTTTCTCTGTGGCCTTGCTGATATTCGTTTTTTGGCGCGGCTCGATCTTCAAACACAAAAGAGATTTGTTCAGTGGCTTGGTCGTTGGTCTGCTGATCACGGCGGGGTGGTGGGTGACCGGGTCGCTTGGTTTTGATGAGTTTGAACCGACGCCAAGCGCCTCCTTGACGTTTATTGCTCCGGTTGGCGAAACGATCCAATACACCATGATTGCGACCGGCATGCGGTTGAGTTTTGGTGTGACAGCGATGGTGGGGGTGGTTCTGGGCTCGTTCGTTGCCGCCCAATGGTCTAAGACCTTCTCTTTGCAAACCTTTGCCACACCTAGCGACATGTTGCGCTATATGTGTGGCGGCGCCTTAATGGGAGTCGGCGGCGCGTTGGCGATGGGCTGCTCGATTGGTCAGGGTTTGACAGGCTTTTCGACCCTGACCTATGCGTCAATGCTAGCCTTTGCCTCAATGCTGCTTGGTGCGCGGCTCGCAATTCGAAAAGGTAAGTGATCCCTCGTGTGCACAGGCTTCTGAGCTTGTGCGGTATCACCACTTTCTGATCCTCGTGTGTTACCGGGATGAGTTCGGGTTGGCTTTAAACCAACTGGCTTGTGATGAGCTCTATTTTTCTCGAGGGGTCTTTGCCGTCCCAGTTGGCGGCAGCTTGCTGCATGAGCGACAAAAATTTCAGCTGAGTATCGTTATATTCGATCAACTCAAGCATGCCTGGAAAGTCGCCCGTAGTGTCAAAGTATGCAAATCGGATGCCGCGCGGCGTTAAACCCTCAAAGGCCAACACGTAGCCCATTTTTTTATAGCGTGCGACGTCGACCTCGTACTGCGTGGTTGCCATCCCAAGATGATGAAAGCCGTAGCCTTTTTTCTTAATCACATCCCAATAGACAGAGGGCTTGTCATCAAGGGGTTGGATCACTTCAAAACACATGTTGCCCGAAAAGCTCAATGCCAAGCCCATACGCATATCAGTCGGCTCACCACGGTAGTAGGCCTCTTTCAAGGTATAGCCGTTTGAGTAAAACCAAGGGCCGATATTGAATTTTTGACTGTATTCAAGAATCGCCTTCTGTAAATCTTCAACGACATAGGCAACCTGTACGATTCCGCCTAAGGGTTGTCCAAAAATATTTTCAATCATGAGTGTCTCCTGAGGTACCGCGGCGGGTGTTGTGTCGCAAGGTATTATTTTTAAATGGTTGACATGGTTTATAGCAGAGGTGGCCGCATATTGAAATGTTTGGCAATGAACGCGGCAATGGCGTTGACACAAGGGGGTTCACGCCCTAAGCTGCTCTCAGAATGACACGCCCGCAACGGATACCAACATGCGGCGCTGCAACAATAAAAATATTGGAGACTCTCAGTGAAACAGACATTGCTTGGCAGTATTTTGGTCGCGTGTGCGATGCAAGGCGTGATCCCAGTTGCAGCCCAAACGAACGAGTACGGTAGCCCTGAGTTGATCCAGGCGGCAACCAAAGAGGGTAAGTTGGTGCTCTACACCACGATGGATAAAGAAAACACCATGCGTGCGATTGGGCTATTTAATAAGCGCTTTCCTGGCATTGATGTTCAGGTCTTGCGGATGCCAGGCGGGCAGTTGGTGACGCGGGTGCAGGCCGAGATGGCCGCTGGTAAGTTAGCCGCCGACATCGTTTCTCTTTCGGATCAGGCTCAGGTTGACAGTGTTCAAGCGGCGTTTGCCGATTATGCCCCTCCAAACGCAAGCGGCTTTCCCGCGCCGAACGCAGCCAAGAAGGCCTGGCCTTTGACGATGGCAGCCTGGTGTATTGGTTACAACACCGAGCTTGTGAAGAACCCACCGAAATCTTGGGCTGAGCTGACTGATGCGCAGTACAAGGGTAAGTTAGGCGAGGTCACAATTCTGACGGGTGGTACGGGCTGGGTGCGTTCGATGTTTGAACGCGAGACGTTAGGCGAGAGCTACTGGGCTGCACTGGCAGCGAATAAGCCAAAGATATTTCCAAGCGGTGTGCCGCTGAGCGATGCCTTACTGCGTGGTGAGGTGTCCGTGGCGGCGATCATCACGAATCAGATTTTGCCACGCACCAAAGAGGGTGCTCCAATTACCTGTAATTTTCCGAAGGAAGGGATCCCTGTCATTGAACTGCCGATCAGTTTGGTTAAAAACGCAAAAGCGTCTAATGCAGCGACCTTGTTTATGAACTGGTCTCTGTCAAAAGAAGGGCAGTCTATCGTGGTGAATGACTGGAAGATGTTTTCGGCGCTTAGTGGTACACCAGCTCCAGAAGGTTTTGATCCCTCAATACATAAAATCTGGCGAGCAGATCCCGCTAAAACCGCGGCGAACCGCGAAGCCTGGACCAAAGAGTGGACGCAGTTATTTAACTGGCGCTAAGGTTTGGCATGCTGACTCAATCTGCTGAACAGATCGTGCCTGTTCGCTTTGCGCAGACCGCCTTTGCGTTATTTTGCAATTGGTTCTGGTCTGGGTTGTTGTTGATCATCCTAGCTTTGCTGGTCATCTACCCAATGATCATGCTGGTGGTCGGAGCTCTGACTGACATGGACCCGATCACAGAGGGCATCGATGTTTCGCGCTTTGCCTTGCATCACTTCGCTGCAGCCTTAACAAACCCTAACGCCTCTGCCGCGTTGCTCAACTCGCTGATCGCGTGCGGGGGCGGCGCGATTGTGGCTGTCGTGGTTGGGTTGACCTTCTCTTGGATGGTGGTGCGAACCAACATGCCAGGGCGAAAACTGATTGCAGCGTTGTCGTATATCCCTTTGTTTGTGCCACCAATGGTGGGGGCGATTGCCTGGTCTCTCTTGGGCTCGCCGACGACGGGGCTGCTCAACACTTTTTTTAAATGGTTTGGTTCTGATATACGGATCAATATCTATTCGATGGGTGGGTTGATCGCGGTGTTTGGCATGTATTACGCGCCCTATGTATACATGTTTACCGCCTCAGCGCTGCGCAACATGGATCCCACGCTTGAAGAAGCCTCTGAAATTAGTGGCGCAAGTGCTTTTTATACCCAGTTGCACGTGACGTTTCCCTTGATTTTTCCTGCCATTCTGTCGAGTATGTTGTTGTCCTTTGTGGTGATGCTAGGTATTTACGGGATTCCGTCAGTGCTGGGTTCGCAGTCGAGCATTATGTTGCTCAGTACTTATTTATTTCAACTGACCTCCTGGAGCCCGCCTCTTTATAACGCAGCGGCAGCGGTATCGATTCTCATGATTATTGTTGCCGCAGCGTTAGTGTTGATTCAGCAAAAAGTGTTGTCTAAACGTAGCTACATCACGATCAGCGGCAAAGGTTTTCGCCCGCGTGAATTGAATCTCGGCAACTGGAAGTGGTTGATGTTTGTGTTGGCGATGATCTATCTGATGGTTGTTGTGGTCTTGCCGATCACAGCACTTGCGATTGCCGCCACCAGAAAATTTATGTTTGTCCCAACGATGGCAAGTCTGTTTGAGCTCAAGCAATACTCTTGGGGGCATTTTCAGACGGTTCTCGCTGATCAGCAGACCGTACAGTCTGTCTGGAATACCTTGATGATTGGGTGTGCCACCGCGGTTGTTGGCGGGGTGTTGGCTTTTGCGATTGGTTATACCGTTCAGCGTAAAGACGCACCGGCTGCGCGCGCGATTGATTTAATTTCAACGCTGCCCGCCGCAGTTCCAGGTTTGATTGTTGGTGTCGCGTATTTATGGGCCTGGATCGGTCTTCCGATTGGCCTGTATGGCACGATCTGGATTTTGGTGCTGGCTTTTGTTGGTCGCTTTATCCCCGATACGGTCAAAGTGCTGTCGACCTCACTTGCACAAATTCACCCTGAATTAAAAGAAGCCGCCTGGATCTCGGGTAAGGGGCCGCTGCGCACGATCACGACCATTATTCTGCCCTTGGCTAAGCCGGGTGTCGCAGCCGCCATGACGCTTTTGTTTGTGCTGGCGATTCGAGAGCTAGGCTCGTCACTATTTTTGTATACGACTGACACAATGATGATGGCGATTGCGCTGTTGAACCTCTATGAAAGTGGGACGCTTGGCACCGCAGCGGCCTTTGGTTTAGCGCAGGTGGTGTTGCTTGGATTGCTGATCGGCTTGGCCAATCGCCTATCGGGTGGCTCAACAAACTCGAGCGTCGGGTGAAAGCGCTGAGTGCTAAGGGCGATGGTGAGTGTCTGTGGGATCAGATGGTCGTGGTCATACCTAATGATGTATTGGAGTGCAGTTGATGGCGGGCGTACTCGTTGGTTCGTTGGAGAGCAGATGATGGCAGTCACACTTGATGTGCAGTGCTTAGTGAAAGACTTTTCCTCGGGGCGTCCTGCGGTGGATCAGGTGAGCTTTCAAATTCCGACCGGCGAAATCACTGTGCTCTTGGGACCCTCTGGATGCGGTAAGACAACGACCCTGCGTTGCGTTGCCGGCTTGGAACATCCCACGGCGGGCCAAATCGTGATTGACGAGCAGGTCGTTTCGGCGCCCTTAAAGGGGATCTCTGTCGCGCCTCGTCATCGCGAGGTTGGGATGGTTTTTCAGTCTTATGCGGTCTGGCCGCACATGACAGTCAAACAAAACGTTGCCTATCCTTTGAAGCATCGTGGTATCGATAAAAAGGAAATCGAGCACAAGGTCACACAGGCACTTGAGTTGGTCGATCTGCTTGAATATGCCGATCGACCTGCAACATCGTTATCCGGTGGGCAGATGCAGCGCGTCGCGTTGGCACGTAGCCTGAGTTATCAACCCAAAATATTGTTGCTTGATGAGCCGCTATCCAACTTAGATGCAAAGTTACGCCTACGGTTACGCGCTGATCTGCGTCGCATTATCAAACAGGCGGGTTTGACTGCGCTGTATGTGACGCATGATCAGTCAGAGGCTGTTGTACTAGGGGATCAAATCGGCGTCATGAATCAAGGCAAGCTCTTGCAGATGGGTACGCCACAACAAATTTATAACCAGCCCTCGGATTTGTTTGTCGCAAGTTTTACTGGTGCCTCAAATGCGTTACACGGAACAGTGGTTAATCACGATGGCGCTGATCACGTTGTTGAGTTGGCGCAGGGTGCAAAGGTGCGTGCACGATGTTTGACTACGCTGAGCCAAGGTCAGGCAGTCGTGATCGCAGTACGCCCAGAAAATATTTCTTTAACGGCTCAGGCAACACAGGCGTCGTTGCCTGTTCGCGTTCGTCAATTGCAATTTTTAGGTGTTCAGACCAATTACGAACTTGAGGTGTTCGGCCAAACACTAGAGGTGACCGAGTTGGGCACGGCGCCACGCTTTGAAGCAGGGGCAGAAGTTTTTATGACTCTGCCCCCTGAACAGTGCTGGGGTTACCCGGAGTAAGCACCCTCTGGAATGACCCCGCGCCTAAGCGTGCGCTGAGCTTACCGAGCTAAGCTGACTTACTTGCTTTTGTCTTGTTCTACTACCAGGTGGGTATGAGCAAGTTTGAGCAGTGGGCAAGCAACTCCTTTGCTCACGCCGCGTTGAATCATTTGCCCCAAGATATGTTCATGTTCGGTCATGTTGCCTTGCGTCAGATCTCGAAGCATCGAGGCTGCAAAGCTTGACTTCACGTTGGTCAGCATTTCAAGCGAGCGTTTTTGTGCGCTTTCTTTTGTAGGAAAGCCATTGGCGGCTGCAATGGCGCAGCTTTCAGCATAGAAACTGGTGGTGCTTTCGATGCCCCAGGGTGCGGCAGAGATTTTGCCAACGTGACCACGGCAAATGGTTGTCATCCCAGCCAAGCTCGCTAAAAACACCCATTTATCCCATAACGATTGTTCGATGTTTTCGCTGTACAAACGATCGAACCCAGCGTTTTCGCACAATGCATAGAAGTCTCTTGCAATTTGCTCGTGTGCGGCAGAGCGATGGCCAACCGTCAGCATATGCAAGTCTGTGAGTTGCTTGACCGCACCAGTCGGTGAAATCGTTGCTGCAATTTGAGCGACACCGCCCATGACACGATCTTTGCCGAATTTGGCATCGAGTTGCTGAATGTGATCCAAGCCATTTAAGAACGGCAAAAATACACCTTTACTGCTGGCGCCCTCAAGCGAGGCCAGGGCATCTTCAAAATCAAACGACTTGGGCGCCAGCACAATCAAATCATATTCAGGCTTGAGTTGATCACGTGTGATCGCTTTCGGTTGAACCGTAAACGTGTCTTTCGGCGTTTCGATGACGAGGCCTTCAGCCTGGATCTTTGCATGGCGCTTATCGCGCAACAGATAGGTCACATCGGCACCTGCCTGAATCAGTCGTGCTCCAAAATAACCGCCGACTCCACCTGCGCCCAAAATTAGAATTTTCACTTGCTATCTTCCTGAGTGTTTAGTTGTATGGTTGGTTTAATATCAACAAATACCTGACGCGCATCATTACACAAAAAATATAATACCGGAGGCTGATTTGCGTACGCTACTCAAAACCTTGAATTGTCTTTGGACTGCAGGTTGTTTGTTCGTCCCTAGCTTTTTTGTCCTAGCCCAAGAGTCATATCCTAGCCGATCTGTGAGCGTGGTGGTGCCGTTTCCGCCCGGCGGCGTAGCCGATATTGTGGCGCGTCCCGTTGCGCGCGCGATGGGGCAGTTTTTGAATCAAACACTGGTGATCGAAAACAAGGCGGGCGCGGGCGGTGGGATTGGTATGGCACAGGTGGCCCGGGCTGACCCCAATGGCTATACCGTTTTATTCGCGTTGTCTTCGGTTGTGGTGATCCCAGAAGCTGACAAAGTACTGAACCGCGCGCCGATGTATCAGTTAAGTCAGCTGAGGGCGATCGCTCGCTTTGCCGCCGACCCGACCGTCCTGGTGGTTAAGGCCGATAGTCCCTGGAAAACCTATGCTGATTTTATAGGTTACGTCAAAGCAAACCCGGCAAAAGTTTCTTTTGGGTCGTCTGGCAATTATGGTTCGATGCATATCCCCATTGAGCAGCTGAAAGTCGCGACCAATACCAATATGCTGCATGTTCCGTACACCGGGGCCGGCCCGGCAGTTGCTGCGCTCTTGGGCGGTCAAATAGATGTCTTGTCTACGGGGCCAGCGAGCGTGGTGCAACAAATTCAAGGGGGTAAGTTACGAGCTTTAGCGCACTGGGGCCCCAGTGCACTTGCCGCGTTACCAGACGTACCGAGTCTGAGCTCTTTAGGTGTGCCGATTGTGTACGCCCAGTGGGCTGGGCTGTTTGTACCGGCCGACGTGCCCGAATCAATCGTACAAAAACTTCGTGAAGCGGCACGCTTTGCTGCCAACGACGCTTCAACACAACAAGCGTTACTCTCTGCAGGCACGGTGATGCAGTACCAAGACGCGAATGACTTTGCGGCTTACGTTCAGACTGATGCCCAGGCGATGAAAACGCTCGTGCAAAAAATTGGAAAGCTGGAGTAACCTGAACCACCTTGGTACGGTGGCCCTCCTAAGTCGCTAGATTGGCCTCCGTGGTTCTTTCGTCCTTCTTTAAAACTCAAAGCCGCCCTGTCGACGGACTTGCTCAGACTGAGCGCCAGTGAGCCAGCTCGCGAGCTTTTGTGCCAAGGCAGGCTCTGTAGTTTGTGTGCAAACTCCAAGGGTGTAATCGGTTGCCAGTTCAAAGGCTTTGGGCAAGTTGGCTACAAGTACGACCCCTTCGGTGTAATTGATTTCGGTTGCTTGTGTGCAACCAATTAGGTTGGGCTCGTGACATAGCGCCATTTCTTTCATCGCCGTTGCACCGTTTGCAAATTCACGCAGTTTGTTTTTGACTTCAAGGGCGAGACCCAGCTCAGTCAAGACGCGCATGAAGTGAATGCCAGCTGTCGATTTTTTGGTGTCAGGGCAGTAGATGGCCTGCGCCTGACGAAAGGCTTGGGCTAAGGCCTCAGGCGAATCGACTTGTGGGGCTGGTGCACCACTCTTGACAGCGATGCCGGTTTGCACTTTTCCAAGCGAGCGTGCGCTACCGGTCTGAACATGGCCCGAAGCGATTAACTGTTCAATTAGCGCTCGGGTCAAAATAACGACGTCGCAAGGGGCTCCGCCAAGTAATGCATCGCGCATTTCACCCACCGCGCTAAAGCGACCTTCAAGGGTGCAGTGATTTTCTGTTTCAAAGGCTGCTTGTATCCCTTTGACCGCTGAGGCAGCAGCGCCACCACTGAGTATGTTTAAGGCCAAGGTTTTCTCCAGAGTGCTCGTTTAATCAGGTTTTGCACCAGATAGTTTCACAATTTTTGCCCATTTGATCACATCGCGCTCAAGATAAATTTGAAATTCGAGTGGCGACATGGTGAGCGGCATGGCGCCCTTTTCGGCCCATTGTTTTTTAACCTCTGGTCGGGTCACGATGGTTGTCATGGCAGAATTGAGCCGATTAATAATTGCAACTGGCGTCCCCTTTGGGGCCATCAGGCCTAGCCAGATCGTCGACTCGTAGCCAGCTACGCCGGCTTCGGACATGGTGGGCACAGCAGGCAAAATGTCCGAGCGAATGGCGCCGGTGGTCGCAAGCCCTCGCACCGTCCCGGCTCGTGCATAGTCGGTCATGGTGGTGACTGCATCAAACATTAAATCAACTTGCCCGCCCAAAAGATCTGTCCGCGCGCCAGAGCTGCCTTTGTAGGGAACATGGGTGATATCAATGCCCGCCATCGCTTTAAACAACTCGCCTGCCATGTGATAAGGCGTGCCTGTGCCGGACGATGCATAATTTAATTTGCCAGGTTTGCTTTTGGCCAGCGCGATCAGCTCTGACAGATTTTTTGCTGGAACGCGTGGATGAACCACCAAGAGCAAATCTGAATAATTGATAGGTGCGATACCCACAAAGTCTTTCAAGAGTGCGTAAGGTTTTTTTGTGACCAGTGATTCATTGACGGTTTGCGCATTAGACATCAGCAGCAGCGTATACCCATCCGCTGCGGCTTTAGCCACAAAGTCGGTGCCAATGATAGAGCCAGCCCCTGGTTTATTTTCTACAATAAAATTTTGACCTAGCGCGGCTTGTAATTGTTGTCCCATGAAGCGTGCATAGTTGTCGGCTGGGCCACCTGCGGCGAAGGGGACGACGATTTTGACTGCTCGTGTAGGATAGTCTGGTGCTTGCGCCGAGGCTGGTTGCCCCGCACAGACGCAACTTAATAAAGCGAGTAGGCGCGTCGCGCAGTGCCGTGAGACTTTTTTAAAGAATGTATGGAGCATGTTTACACCGGCCATTTGTAGGTCACAAATTCTTCTCGAAGTTTAAGTTTTGCCATTTTTCCAGTTGCTGTTAATGGAATTTGGTTAACAAAAACGATGTCATCTGGCAGCCACCACTTAGCAACTTTTTCTGTGAGCATCTCAAGTAGTTTGGCTTTCAATGCTGCAGAGTCGGTGGTCGCATTATCACGCTTGACCACTACCAACAGTGGGCGTTCGTCCCACTTGGGGTGAGCAATTGCGATGCAGGCAGCCATGGCGACCTCAGGGTGAGCGCTCGCGACGTTCTCAAGCTCGATCGACGAAATCCATTCACCCCCCGACTTAATCACGTCTTTGCTGCGATCGGTAATCTGTATATGGCTATCGGGGTCAATCGTGGCAACGTCGCCCGTTGGAAACCAACCGTCGATTAACGGGCTATCGGTTGCGCCAAAGTAACTATCAATCGCCCAGAAGCTTTTGGCCAGCAGGTCGCCAAAAGCAACGCTATCATGGGGCAAGGCTAGACCTTTTTCATCAACAATTTTGATATCAACGCCAAACATCGGTCGCCCTTGTTTAGCTAAGATTTGGTCTTGTTCAGTTTTGCTTTTTGAATAATCTTTTTGCTTAAGCTGCGCAACTGAGCCAACCGGAGACAACTCAGTCATGCCCCACGCATGAATGACTTGAACGCCTTCTTTTTCGAACGCTTGAATCATGGCAGGCGGACAAGCCGAACCGCCGATGACAGTTCGTTTGAACGTAGAGAATTTGATCTTGTTGGCAATGGCGTGCTGGATAAGACCTGCCCATATGGTGGGCACACCCGCTGACATCGTGACGGACTCTTGTTCGATTAACTCGCACAACGAGGCCCCATCTAGCTTGGGCCCCGGAAATACAATACGCGCACCCGCAAGAGGGCAGGCATAAGGGATGCCCCAAGCGTTGACGTGGAACATGGGGACAACAGGCATGATAGATTCTCGGGCGGTGATGCCTAGCGAATCCGGTAGCGCGACAGCATACGAATGCAAAATGGTCGAACGATGGCTGTACAAGGCACCCTTTGGGTTGCCGGTTGTGCCAGAGGTGTAGCAAAGGCTCGAGGCCGCGCGCTCGTCAAAGGTCGGCCACTCATAGTCGCCAGACTCCATTGCCAGCAGGGTTTCGTAACACTCAATGTTGACAGCGGTACTTTGCGGCATTTTGTCTGCGTCGGCTAAGCAGATCCAGCGCCGGACGGTTGGACATTGCGCGTGAATTGTCTCGATCAAAGGCAAAAAGGTCGTGTCGAAGAATATGACCTGATCCTCGGCGTGATTGACGATGTAGCGTAATTGATCGGCGAACAAGCGAGGGTTGATGGTATGGCAGACCCGGGCACTGCCTGAGGCGCCATAATAGATTTCGAGGTGCCTGTAGCCGTTCCAGGCAAAGGTGCCAATGCGTGCGCTTGGTTCGACCTGCATGCGATCAAGCATCTGCGCGACCTGTTTTGCGCGCAGGTGACAGTCGGCATAGGTGTAGCGATGGATATCGCCCTCAGTGCGTCGAGAAACGATTTCGGTGTCAGCATGATGCCTCGCGGCATGGGCTAAGAGCCCGGATATCAACAGCGGTTGCGACATCATTTGACCCATCAGAAGGGTCGAGTTTTCGATTGTTCTAGCCATGAAGGTGTCCTTGTCTCGAAGGGGCGTACCCACCGTTATTCGTCTTGTGTCGCTATCATATCGTTAACTTGAAAGGTACACTCGGTCTTTTGTTGGGCGTTGGTGTTTCTCTGCGCCTTTGCCTGAAGGGTACACCCTACTTTGGCGTGGTCATGATCTGCTGTAAAAGCTGTCTTAGACAGAAACTTTGGAGCTTCACTTGAAATTGCGATATGCTGGTACTGTTTTATTGTCGTGTGCGCTGCTTTGGGGTGCCGCCCAACGTGGTGCTGTGGCTCAAGAGTTTCCGACGGGTCAAACGATTACGATCGTTGTAGGTTTTGTGGCGGGCGGCGCGACCGATACGTCGACACGTATCATTGCGAAAGAGCTATCAAGTAACTTGGGTCAGCCGGTCGTGGTAGAGAACAGGCCGGGGGCTGGCAGCATCCTTGCCGCGCAGTATGTCGTGAATGCCAAGGCAGATGGCACCGTGTTGATGCTAGGCTCGATTGGCCCTATCGCGGTCATGCCTCACCTGATGAAGCTGTCTTTTGATCCGTTGCGCGATTTGGCGCCAATCACGATGGGCGTCAGTTTTCCAAATGTGTTGGTGGTGCCACCGTCCTTGAACATCACTACGCTAGCCGAATTCGTCGCTTTAGCCAAAAAGAGTCCCGGCAAACTGACGTACGCTTCGACAGGGGTGGGCTCGGCTGCTCATTTGGCGGGTGAGCTTCTTGGGCAGCGCGCGGGCATCGAAATCGTACATATTCCTTACAAAGGCGGAAGTGCTGCCATGATTGATTTGCTTGGCGGACGTATCGAAGCTTACTATTCGACACCTTCTTCGGCGGCTTCACATATTCAAAATAAAAAGCTAGTTGCCATCGCAACAACTGGGTTAACTCGTCCTGACTCGCTTGCTGGTCTACCTACAATCGCCGAGTCGGGTTACCCTGATTTCAATGCGACAAACTGGTACGCTTATTTGGCGCCCGCAAAAACACCGGCTCCGATTCTTGAGCGCTGGAATACCGAATTTGTCAAAGTACTGACAACGCCCTCGGTGCGCGAGGCCTTACTTGCCCATGGCCTCATGCCCGATCCGATGAGCCGTCAGGCTTTAGCTGACTATATGGCGAAAGAGTCTGCGATCTGGAAAACAGTGATTCAAGAACGCAATATCAAAATCGATTAAGTTAGGGTTGCGGGCGTCTTACGGCTCGAACACTGCAACTTCAGTTAGGGTTGCTGGCGTCTTACGGCTCGAACACTGAAACTTAAGTTAGGGTTGCTCGCGCCTGACGACTTGAACACTGCGACGTTCGTGCTCTTTGTTATAACTAAAGGCAAAAGGCAGGGGTTTGACCTCCGCAGCCTGCCGATAGGCCTGAGCCAGTGATTGTTGTTTATGTGGGCTGAACTGTTCGAACGGTAAGGAAAAGCCTCCATACAAATCAACCTTGCCAATCTTTTTCAAATGCGCGTAGTCGACACCGGTTTCGTCTTGCACGACCATCGGTGCATTTTTGACAATCATGTCACGCAGAACAACAAAGTTGCCGTCTTGTAAGAGATGAGAGGCCGCTTTAATCAGCATCGGATGTTGCGTCATGTGGCTCAGCCAGCCTCGCATTGATTCTTTGACTAAAAGATTTTGATCAGACAAATCAAGACTGACATAATCAAGCGCTACGGTTTTGCCATTTTTTTTCAGCACTAGCCTGACAGAGTTCCAGGAGCCAGACGTTTTGATGAATTGCCCAGAGGCTGGGTCATACGCAATGGGGTATAGCTCAGCCACATCGTAGCCAGAGTAAAGCGCGAAGGTGATTAAGATGGTGGTAATGCCGATGTGAGCACTCTTTGCGTAGCGGTCGGCTTCAAGCTCGGCCGTGATAAAAAACGCGTTGTAGGCAAAGCGCTTCCACTCCCGTAAAAATTTTGTCTGAAAATGTTGAGCCCTGTCGGGTGACATCGGCGCGAGTAGCGCCGGTTCACCTGCGGCTTGCATGGCGACCATGACGTAGCGGTCTGCATTGGGGTACAACTGATTGACGGTGACAAAATCCGGACCAGAAAATGGATAAAAAACCGTACCAGTACCATTGAATTTAATCTCGGTCTTGGCCCAATCGGTCATTGGATGGCCGTGATCCTTTTGATATACGGCCCACGACTCGTCTGCTATTTTTTTGTTATCGGCACTTAAAAAGGGAAAAACGGCGGGGTGTGGCTGAGGGCCCACTAGGTATTGACCTTGCAAACCAGGGGAGCTAGGTGCGACGCTTGTGACTGCTGCAGGCTCAGGGGAAGTTGAACTGAGTGTTTGAGCTTGTGTGACGGTGAAGCCAACTAAGACGCAAGTGCTCAGCAAGGGTAAGGTCGTTTTAAACGTGCGAGCAAACCAGTTCATTTTTATTGCTTTATTTAAAAGAAACATCGTGTGGGTTGCGCGAACGACAACCCAACTCAGACTTTCGGTCAGCGCGGGGCGTGTCAAGCTTTAGACGCGCAGGGTGCGCAAGATAATACCCTAGTCGGCTGTGCTAGACGATCGAGCGGGCCGAGGTGATGCCTCCGTCGACCGTAAAGATGGATCCTGAGGTGTACGCCGACTTGTCTGAAGCCAGATACACGCATAGATCGGCAATCTCTTCGGCCGTTGCCGCCCGACCCAAGGGTAGCTTAGCCAGCAGTTCGCTCGCACGATTCGCATCGCCGAGTTCCGCCTCTGCGCGACGCCGTAAGACTTTTTCGATGCGTGGCGTTGAAACGGCGCCAGGGTTGACGCCCAGCACACGGATGCCATCGCGCAAGCTTCGACCACCAATTGCGCGTGTAAACGCCATCAAGGCAGCATTGCCTGTGGTGCCTGCCACGTAGTCAAAGTCGAAGTTCTCGCCACCGATGCCGATATTATTGATGATGACACCACGACCACGCGCTTTAAAAATTGGGTAAAACGCACGGGTCATGTCGATGTAGCCCAGCACCTTGAGCTCCCACCCAGCGCGCCATTGGGTTGCATCAACATCCCAAAGGTTGCCCCCAGGAATCGTACCTGCGTTGTTCACTAAGATGTCGATATCTGCAGCAAGCTCTGCGATGCGTTCAATGGCGCCGGGTTCAGTCATGTCTAGCGCGATGACTTTGGTAGGCACACCGAAGCGCTTGAGCAGGTCGCTTGCCAGTGCGGTGAGGCGATCCTCTGAGCGCGCAACAACCGTGAGGTGACACCCTTCGCGTGCAAAGGATTCGGCAAGGGCCTGGCCGATGCCTTGCGAGGCACCAGTCACCAATACTTTTTTACCTGTCAGGTTGAGTTCCATAGCATGACCTTATAGGGTGTGTCAGGGCGCTGAATTCTTCAACACGTGTTGAAGTTCTTCCATCGCGCTAGGGTTGTTCAGTGCAGAGAGATCGCCTAGCTTCTCTTGCATAAAAATATTGCGAATTAAACGACGCATCACCTTCTGGCTGCGCGTTTTAGGTAGATCTTTCATGACGTAAACCTTGCTTGGCCGAAAGGGCTTGCCCATTCGATCTGCGACGTGGTCTTTGATTAACGCCTCAAGAGCCGCTGGCTGCCCGGTGTAATCAGGCGAAGCAATCACAAAAATCACCAGTTTTTGACCTTTGCTTGGGTCAGAGACACCGATCGCAGCCGCTTCGCTCACTTCTTTGAGCGCTAGCAGAATCTCTTCGACCTCTGCTGGGCCTAAACGCTTCCCGGCGATTTTTAGCGTGTCATCTGAGCGACCCAAAATATAAAAATAACCGTCGTTGTCATGCAAGGCTAGGTCGCCATGGATCCACTGCCCAGTAATGGCTCGCCAATACGAGTCTAAATAGCGTTCGTCATCCATCCAAAAGGATTGAGTCATCCCCACAAAGGGCGCGCGGATCGACAATTCGCCGATCGCGTTTCGGACTGAGTCACCTGCAGCATCGACCACATCAGTCGCTACACCAGGGCTGGCCGTATTGAAGGATGCGGCCGCAATTGGCTTGATGACAACGCTCGATAAAAGCGCGCAACTCGCTTCAGTGCCACCGGTGACGTTAATGATCGGGCAGGTGCCATGCCCAAAGTGTGTTTCAAACCATTTGAAATGAACCGGGTCAATCGGTTCTCCGGCCGTGATTAACAAACGAATCGACGACAGATTTGGCTGTAAGGCGATTTCTGCATGGCTGGCGTAGCCACGAATCAATGTTGGCGAAGCGCCATAAACCGTCACGCCATAGCGTTCGATCAGTTTGCCCATGCGGGTCCAGTCTGGATAATCGGGCGCGCCGTCATAGGTCACTAAGGTGGCGCCATTTAAAAGCGCCATGGTCGAAACCAGTGGGCCCGCAATCCACCCCATGTCTGCAGGCCAGCACACAACGTCACCCTGGCGCACGTCAAAGTGCACCTTCGAATCATGGGCCATCTTTAACGGAAAGCCTCCGTGCGTATGGACTGGACCTTTAGGTTTGCCTGTTGTCCCCGAGGTGTAGATCACCATGAAGGGATCGTCTGCTGACATACGCGCCGAGGGGATGTGCTGCCCAGGGGTGTCGCTGCCCACTTGCGACCAGTCGATATCGCCCGCACGCAACGGTGGGCCTTCGGGTGAATATTTCCAGATAATGGTTTCAATCGTTGGCAACTGTTTACAGGCAGCCTCGATGATGGCCCTTGCGTCAACAAATTGCCCACGACGGCTAAACCCCGTTGAGGCCACCAGCATGCGTGCGGTGCACGATGACAGACGCGCCACAATGGCATCTACACCAAAGCCGCTAAAAAGTGGGACAACAATTGCGCCAAGATAGGACAAGCCAAGAAGTGTGACATTGGCCTCGATCCCATTTTCGATCAAGAGACCGACACGATCACCGCGCTTAAGTCCCAAGGCGGTCATGCCTGCCGCAAAGTTTTGCACACGTATTTTGAGTTCGGCAAAGGTGACCGTTTCGGGTGCTAACTGTTCACGTTCTGCGATCAA
>CAIZGG010000487.1 GCA_903932425.1 uncultured beta proteobacterium
GCGAGCTTTTCTGGCCGATCCAGATTTTGTCGTGAAAGCAGCCACGGGGCGTACTGATGAAATCAATACCTGTATTGGTTGTAATCAGGCCTGTTTAGATCACATTTTTACTGACCGTATTGCGTCGTGCCTTGTTAACCCTAAGGCGTGTCACGAGACTGAGTTTGCCGCTGCACCCCCACTTAAAAAATTGAAGGTGGCAGTTGTTGGAGCCGGCCCCGCCGGCTTAGCTTGTGCGATTACCGCAGCCGAGCGTGGTCATTATGTGCAGTTATTCGAGGCGAGCGGTGAGGTGGGCGGGCAGCTGAATTTGGCTCGGCGTATCCCTGGTAAAGAGCAAGAATTTGCAGAGCTCGTGCGCTACTTCAATAAGCGTTTGATCAACACTGGGGTACAAGTGCAGCTTGAGCGGCGAGTTGATGCGGCTTTTTTAGAGACCCAAGGCTTTGACAAAATAGTGATCGCTACAGGGATTAAACCCCGTACACCTAGAATCGAAGGCATTGAACATGCTAAGGTTGTTAGTTATACCGATGTGATTTTAGGGCGCGTTCAGGTCGGAGAGCGCGTTGCGATCATCGGGACTGGTGGCATCGCACACGATGTTGCAGAGATGTTAACGACCGTTCAGGCCTCGCCGCAAACCTCGCAAGTATTTTTGAGTCAATGGGGCGTGGATCCAAGCATTCAATTTGCAGGCGGTTTGCAAACACCTGTTTCTGAGAGTACGAAGCGCAGTGTCGTGATGCTGCAGCGAGGTACCAAAAAGCCGGGCGCGCGTTTAGGCAAAAGTACGGGATGGATACATCGTACTAAGCTGACGAAACGCGGTGTCACTGCGCTATCGGGCTGTACCTATGAAAAAATTGACGAACAAGGTGTGCACTACAGCACCAACGGTGAACCTCATTTGTTGGCCGTGGATACGATTGTGTTGTGCGCCGGTCAAGAATCTGAGCAAGATTTAGCCAACAGCTTGAACGGAAAACTGTCGTCTTTGAATTTGATAGGAGGCGCGCGAGTATCAACAGAGCTAGATGCGATGCGTGCCATTGATGAGGGTACACGCCTAGCGTTTACCTGGTAAAGGTTTGTCCAAAGTAAAAACGCTCCGATCAAGGAGCGTTTTTACTAATAGAAGTTCATGCAGTCAAATATTAGGCCGCCACGACTTCAGCTTCAGCTTCAGCTGGCTTTTTGCTGATATTGACATGCTCCCAAAGATTCTTGCCTGAAACCGACTTTGAGAACGAGTCAGCAACGACCAATAGAACTGCCCAAGGAGCCACAAACGTTGCGGCAGCAGCGCCAAGTGCGACGTGTGCTGCACCGTTTACCAAATTGCCGTCCATCAACAGGCTTGCGCCAGGTAACATTGTTTCGCCAACTAACTTCACGCCGTTGGTAATTGCAGTAACTGAGTCTGACATAATTTTCTCCGGATTTGAATCGATGTCAAGCGTTGACAGAGAGGGCCCTCTCAAAAAACTAAGTAAACAACGCAGACACCTCTGATTTTGCTGCAAAAAACTTAATAAGTCTGCAGATTTTTGCAAAAAATAGAAGTTTTTGAGAGGAATTAAAAAAATAGTGCGTATACACAACTCTTGTATACGCACTAAGATCGTTTTAATTTCTTTAATGGCCTAGTTTTCGTAAGCCGACTCGCCGTGCGAAGTGATATCTAACCCCTCACGCTCTTGGTCTTCAGGAACACGCAAGCCGAATACGAGGTCTGCAATCTTGAAGGCAATGTAAGACACGACACCCGACCAGACCAGCGTGACTAAGCCGCTTTGGCCTTGGATCAAGAACTGATCCACGATTGAGTATTCTGCAGCAGCAGCGTTCGTTACATAGTCATAGATGCCGGTGCCGCCTAGTTTAGGTGCTGCAAACACTGCGGTTAACAAGGCACCTAGAATCCCTGCAACGCCGTGAACACCAAAAACATCCAAACTGTCATCTGAGCCCAACAGCTTCTTCAGGCCACTAACCCCCCAAATGCAGAGAAAGCCGGCCAAGGCGCCAATTGCCAAAGCGCCCATGGGGCCTACAAAACCGGCGGCAGGTGTAATGCCAACTAAGCCCGCCACACAGCCAGACGCTGCACCTAACAATGAAGGTTTGCCACGTAAGAGCCATTCTGCGAAAGTCCAAGCGAGCACGGCTGCTGCAGTTGCAAGTAAGGTATTGGCAAAGGCTAAAGCAGCTGTACCGTTGGCTTCGAGCGCTGAGCCAGCGTTAAAGCCAAACCAGCCAAACCACAGAAGTGCTGCGCCTGTCATGACGTGAACCATGTTGTGCGGCTTCATCGATTCTTTGCCAAAGCCCAAACGCTTACCGATCACATACGAGCCAACCAAACCTGCGATTGCGGCGTTGATGTGAACCACGGTACCGCCTGCAAAGTCGAGTACGCCTTTTTGAAACAACCAGCCAGCTTTGGCAGTCATGGCTTCAAGCGAGGCGGCATCTTTGACGTCGTCAGGACCGGGCCAGAACCAGACCATGTGGGCAATCGGCAGGTAGGCAAAGGTAAACCACAGCACCATAAACAATAGGATTGCCGAGAACTTTGCACGCTCTGCGAAAGCACCAATGATCAGGCAGCAGGTGATTGTTGCGAATACGCACTGAAACACCATGAACACGTACTCAGGGATTGCAACGCCTTTACTGAACGTGGCCGCGACCGCTTCCGGAGTGAGCCCTGCCAAAAACAGACGGTCGAATTTGCCGATAAACGCGCTGCCTTCGGTAAACGCCAAACTGTAGCCATAAATTGACCACAGAACGACGATCAAAGAGAACACGACCAAGCACTGCATCAAGATCGACAAGACGTTTTTACTGCGGGTTAAGCCGCCGTAAAAAAGTGCCAAACCGGGCAAGGTCATTAAAAGCACCATGGCGGTACAGATCAACATCCAGGCGGTATCGCCCTTGTTTGGGACCACAGCCGCAGGCGCGGCGGCGGGTGCTGCAGGTTCTGCTGCTGCAGGTGCGGCGGCCGTTGCGGCTGGCTTAGCGTCTTGCGCGTAGGCTGGGCTTGTTGAGGCAAGCCCAGCGATGCCCATCACGGCAGCCAACAGGCCTGTTGCTAAAAGTTTATTTAACCAATTTGACACAATACACCTCGTCTTTAAAGTGCCGACGCGCCGGTTTCACCGGTGCGAATGCGAATGACATGATTGATAGGAGTCACAAATATTTTTCCGTCTCCAATCTTTCCCGTACGTGCAGCTTTCTCGATCGCTTCTAACGCTTGATCCAAAAGTTCGTCGGATACAGCGGCTTCGAGTTTGATTTTGGGCAGAAAATCCACCACATACTCTGCACCGCGATAAAGCTCGGTATGGCCTTTTTGACGACCAAAGCCTTTGACTTCGGTCACAGTGACGCCTGAGATGCCAACGGCGGTGAGAGCAGTGCGCACTTCGTCAAGTTTGAAGTGTTTGATGATAGCTGTGATCAATTTCACGGCAGTCCCCTTAGTAATTAAAAGGTTTTAGTTAAAGTCGCTAAGACCGTATCGCCGCCCAAGGCTTTGCCTTGAGAGTTGATGTAGGCGCCTGTTTTTGCATTCGTACCGATGTAAGCGATTGCCAGAGTCAAACCGCTACCAAAGTCTTTGGTGACGCCTAGTTTCCAGTCGGTGTATGAATAGAGGCTACTGTTCGAAATGCTAGATCCGCCCGCGGTACCTGCGACGTATTGATAGCCAGCGTGCGCGTTCAGGGATAAGCCCCAGACGCCCGTGTCGTAGTTTGCGGTTAAGTCTGTGTAGTTCGAGCCTGAGCTATTTGAGAAACCAAATAATGTTGTGACAGCATACGAAAATTTCAGATAACCGGTGACTGAGTCGAGCGTAAAGTTTTGAGCTGCGTAAAGCTCAGTCGTGTTGGGATTGGTCGTAAAGCCGGTTGTTCCAGAGGTTGGATAGTAGTACTGCAGGATACCAACGTCTGCCGTAAAGCCCTTAGACCACTCGTACTTATAACCAGCGTAAAAATCCATTTCAATCGGTGCTGAGGCGCTTTTGCCAGAGGCCGAGGCTGAGTCTGAAATCCAGCTGATCGATGAGTTCCAGTTGCCGATATAAAAGCCACTTGGGTGTGCGTAATCAAAACCACCCTGAATTGCTGGTTGGAGGTTCGACTGAGAAATACCACGGTAGCGGTAATCGCTGGTGAGCGATACGTTTGCGGTTAGTGGGCCTGGATCGGCAGCGGCGGGTTCGGCTGCAGGTGCTGTAGGGGCTGCAGTCTGCGCAACGGCAAGGCCGCTGAGTCCGAAGCAAGAGAGTAGCCCTGCGGCCAGTGAGGAGGCGACTACATTACGGTTGATAGACATCTTGAACTCCCTGTGGGTGAGGTGACTTGTGTTTGCAATAAAGCAAGATGCGTGCCAATAGCAATCCAAGTGATTGACGGGATCAAACCGTACGCCATGAAGGGTTTTTAGTAAGAAAATAGCAATTCTTCAGCCAATATTTGTGTCTTGCTGCGTAAAAACCCTATATTTCAAAATAAAAATGCATCATATTGGTGCAAATGCACTTCTTCGGTGCCTTATTTTCCAGTTTCTTTTGGTCACGCTGCGCGATCAAAAATTGCGAGTTTGACCACTCAACCCGCCGCGAACTGGGGCGTTGCAGGCAAGAAATATACTTGTGTAAACGACCCGCGCACCTTACGAGAGAGCTCGTTAATCCAGGGTCATGTTGCTGGCGCGAATAATCTTTGCCAGACGTTCAGCTTCGGCGTTCAGACGTACGAAATAGGCAGCACCTTCCTCTTGCATCGGAATAAACCCAAGCTCACTAAAGCGCTTTTGCACCTCGGGTAATTTCATGATGGTTTGTGTCACAGAACGTAGCTTGCTCGCGATGGGCTCAGGTGTGCCAACTGGCACAACGATTCCAATTGAGCCACCAAACGAAAAACTCTTAAAACCAAGCTCCTCCATTGACGGTATCGTCGGCAAGAGTGGTGAACGTTGAGGCGTCGTGACCGCTAAGCCACGCAGTCGCCCTGACTGAATCATAGGACTAGCGTTGGCTACAGTGTCTGCAAAGACGTCGACCCGGCCGGCGAATAACTCGATCAGGGCTGGGCCACTGCCTTTAAAGGGAACGTGGCTGACCAAGAGATTGGCAGCATTTTTAAAGGCTTCATTGGCCATGAACGATGTCGAGGCGCTGCCAAAATTGGCAAAATTAAGTGTATTGGGCTTGTTTTTGGCGTATGCAATCAGCTCGCCAATCGTCTGAAAAGGCGAGGTACTTGAAACAACAAAAATCCCAGGTGACAACACGAGCAGGCCAATCGGCTGAAAATCGCGTTGCCAGACGTAAGTCAGCTTGTCCCCCAAAATAGTTGGTGCAACCGTAAACTCGGTGCCGGCCGACTGATACAGCGTGTAGCCGTCTGGTGCAGCCTTGGCGGCAATCCCGGCGGCGATAGTCGCTGTGGCCCCTGGTTTGTTTTCAACCACTACTGGCTGTTTAAGCTGCTCAGAATACTGATTCGCGATAAAGCGTGCAACGGTATCGCCCGCGCCGCCCGGCGGGTAGCCTACGATCAGTCTCAGCGGCCTACTTGGATACTCTTGTGCCCCAGCGCCATTCAGCGCGTTGCAACTCAAAAGGATGCCCGTCAAAACAAGAAGAAGATGTCGCATGATGTTTGTCTCTTTAATTGCTAACCATCTAAGCGCACGATGCTAAGGTGATCAGCGTTAATGGATGTTTTATTGCAACACCTTGATTATGCCTAAAAACCGAAGTAACGCGATGCTTCAGAGGCTTGGACCCGTACCCGCCATACCCGCAATGCGCGTGCTAATCTTGCCGCAATGTATAACCGCCACTTAAACAACCAGCGAGCCATATGGCGTTAGCCGAGTCCTTAGCTAGAAAGCGCAATGACGTTGCGATGAGCCCTGCAGTCATCACGCTTAATGACGTTGCGAAGCGCTTTGATTCTGGGCTGCTCGCCTTAGAGGGTGCTTCGTTGAGTGTCGCGCGTGGCGAGTTTGTAACTCTGCTCGGGCCCTCGGGCTGTGGCAAAAGTACAGTTCTGAAGTTGGTCGCTGGCTTGGTTACGCCCAGCCAGGGCACCGTAGTTTCGCCCGCTCAACAAGACCAAACAGGCCGCTCGACCGCCTTCGTGTTCCAAGAGCCTACGCTGTTGCCGTGGGCAACGGTATTTGATAACGTTTGGCTCCCTTTGCGTCTGCAAGGTCAGTCGCGATCAGTTGCACAATCAGTTATCCATCGCGTGCTTGAGCAGGTTGGGCTCAGTGAATTTCATCAAAGCTATCCAGCCCAACTCTCAGGTGGCATGAAAATGCGAGTCTCGATTGCGCGCGCGTTGGTGTCGCAGCCACAAGTCTTGCTGATGGACGAGCCCTTTGCAGCACTCGACGACATCACTCGCTTACGTCTGAATGTCGATTTATTGCGGTGGTGGCACGGGCAAGCGATGGCCGCGATGTTTGTCACCCATAACGTGGCCGAGGCGGTGTTTCTGAGCCAGCGCGTGCTCGTGATGGACGCACGCCCAGGAAAAGTCGTCGCCCAAGTACACATCGAACAACCTTACCCACGGGATGCTAGCTTTCGACAAACGCAAGCCTTCCTCCAGCACTGTCAAACGCTGAGCGAAGCACTTGAAAAGGCAAGCCAGTCGGCTTCGAAGCTGTCATGAAGTTTGGCAATCTTCTGCTTCCAAGTGCAGTATGTATTGCGCTGTTAATAGGTTGGGAGCTATTCGTTCGGTGGGCTCAGGTACCAGCCTATACGTTACCCGCACCCACGGTCGTAATCGAAGCGCTAGTTCTTAACTGGGGCTCATTGGTTGCGAGTTGGTGGTTTACGATCAAAATAACGCTAAGCGCCTTAGGGTTGGCTTGTCTGGGTGGCGTGTTGATTGCATCCGTATTCGCGCTTTCTCCGGCCACAGAGCGTGCGTTGTTGCCACTTGCCGTTGTGCTGCAGGTGACACCAATCGTGGCGGTGGCCCCACTCATATTGATTTATGTCGAAAGCACGATGGCGGCGCTGTTGTTGTGTGCCTGGATCGTGGCCTTCTTCCCAATACTGTCCAATACAGTGATCGGGTTGCGGTCAATTGATGCAAACTTAATCGATTTATTTAGGTTGTATCGCGCGACATCCTGGCAGCGCCTTGCACTACTGCGAGCGCCTTCGGCCCTGCCGTATTTTTTAGCTGGGGTAAAAATATCAGGAGGTTTGAGTTTGATTGGCGCGGTGACCGCTGAAATGGTGGCTGGTGCCGCCGGACGCGATACTGGTTTAGCATCGCGCATTCTTGAGGCAAGCTTTCGTACAGAGACCCCTAAAATGTTTGCAGCTTTGCTGTTGCTTGTCGTGACAGGCGTGATGGTGTTTTTGATATTAAACGTGTTGTCCAGAAGGTTATTGGTTCAGTACTCAAGAGCCGAATGATCGTGCCATACCAGTGCGCATTGCTTGCCTGAGTCGTTGCGTCTTCAAGGAAACTACAAAATGTATAAATTTTTTCTTAAAGCCCTGGGTGTGTTGCTCTTGACCTCCAGCCTGAGCCAGGCTCAGCAGGCCGTCTCTTTTGCGACAAACTGGAAAGCGCAAGCTGCTCATGGTGGCTTTTATCAGGCGCTTGCGGATGGCACCTACAAACAATACGGCTTAGAGGTAAAAATTATTCAAGGTGGTCCACAGGTCAATAATCGTCCGCTCTTACCAGCGGGGCGCATTGATTTTTTAATGACGGGCAACTTATTGCACAGTTTTGATAACGTAAAAAACAAAGTGCCCGTGGTTGCCGTCGCTGCGATGTTTCAAAAAGATCCTCAAGCGCTGATGGCTCACCCGGGACAAGGTTATGAAAACTTTGCCGCCTTAAAGACAGCCCCAGTTGCCTTTATTGCAAAAGATGGTCAGTTCACCTGGTGGCAGTGGCTCAAGGTCACACACGGTTTTAAAGATGAGGCGTTGAAACCCTACAATTACAACTTAGGGCCGTTTTTATCTAACGCGAAGTCGATTCAACAGGGCTATTCAGTCGCTGAACCCATCTACATCAAAGAGCAAGGCAAGTTTGCGCCGGTGGTACATTTGCTCGCAGATCATGGCTTTTCGACCTACAGCACGCTGATTGAAACCCGTGCAGATACGATCAAAAATAAGCCGGAGATAGTACAAAAATTTGTTGATGCCTCGATCATCGGCTGGGTCAATTTTATGTACGGTGATCGCAAGGCGGCAACGGCACTCATGTTGAAAGATAATCCTGAGCTGTCGGGCGCAGAGGTTGAGGCGTCAGTTGCTTTGATGAAGCAGCAAGGTATTGTTGACTCGGGCGACGCAAGCGCGCGTGGTATTGGCACCATGAACGCTGAACGCATTCAAGATTTTTACGCGCAAATGGTCAAGGCTGGTTTATACAAAGCCGGCGACGTTGATTTGACTCAAGTCGCCAACCTTCAGTTCGTCAATAAAGAGATCGGGCTCGAACTCGCTAAGAAGTTACGCTAAAGCGCGGGCGCACTCAATCGGGTGTCATCTTTGCGCTGATGATCACTTTTTTCCACTTGGCAGTTTCGCTTTTAATAAATGCAGCGTAAGCCTCTGGAGTGCTGCCAATGACCTCGGTCGCCATTTCGCTGATACGTTTGTTGACTTCAGGTATTGCGAGTACCGCTGCGACATCTTTCGACAACTGATCGACGATTGGTTTGGGTGTACCAGCTGGTGCCATGAAGCCAAACCAAGCAGTGATTTCGAAGTCTTTGATGCCTTGCTCAATGACGGTCGGTACTTCGGGCTGTGCAGGTGATCTTGTATCGCTCGTGATGCCGATCACTCGGATCGCGTTTGAGCGAATATATGGAAGCAAGACTGGCGTGTTGTGAATGAGAACTTCAAACTGACCGCCAAGACCATCGGTGGTCATTTGCGCGCTTGACTTGTAAGGGATGCTGGTCATCTTAATATCAGCAACCAAATTGAGTAATTCGCCTGTCAGGTGTTGTGTGGTGCCGGGCCCTGGGGTGCCATAGCGAACTTTACTCGGATCCTTTTTTGCCAATGCAATCAGCTCTTGCATATTATTGACGGGCACCGAAGGGTGAACCGTAATGAAGTTGGGCGTCTTCGTTGCCAAGCTGACCGGGATCAGATCTTTCTCGACATCGTAGGGCATCTTGCCAGCCATCAAGGTTGGGTTGACTGCGGTAGGCCCAATCGTGTTGTACAAAAACGTATAGCCATCGGGTGCCGCCTTGGCGACGCGATCGGTGCCGATATTTCCTGCAGCGCCGACTACGTTTTCAATGACAACTGGTTGGCTCCAACGTTCAGAGAGCTTCTGACCGATGAGTCGCACTTGAGTGTCAGGAGCACTGCCCGGTGGGGCAGGCACAATCAACTTCACGGTCTTGTCTGGCCATTTTGGTTGAGCCTGAGCAGCTCCGCCAAAAATGAGGCTGGTCGCTAAGAGCGCAGCGCTCGTTGTTGTGAGTAGGCGTGTGAGCTGGAGTGGCAGTTTCATTGATGTCTCGCGTGATGGGCAGCGTTTTTGTCAAACCTATCGTGGTCTGATCAAAGTCCATTTTAAACAGCTCACGCGGGAGGCGGACTAATCGCTTACCCCTAGCCGTTCACGCGCTCAACGAATAATGACAGGATTATGTTCGCCCAAGCGAGGTGGTCGCACACCCGGTGCGCCAGGTGTTTTTGATAATTTGATGGGCAGACCAACACCTTGATAGTCATCCCGTTGAACAAACATGTCGCGCGCAGCAGTATGCGGTTGTTCAAAGGCTTCAGGGATTGTGTTGACCGGGCCTGCTGCCACACCAAGTGCCATGAGATCTTTGCAAAGCTCAGCTCGCGTAAACCCCTTGAGTGCGACTTCCATTTCCTTTCGCAGTGCCTCACGGTTTGTCATCCGGCTCGTGTTGCTGTCAAACAATGGATTGCTCAGCAGGTCTTCGCGTTGGATGTGTTTACAGAACTTTTTAAATTGCCCTTCGTTGACGATGCCTAAAAAAATTTGACCGTCGCCAACTTCAAAGCGGTTGTAAGTTGGGATATTGGGATGCGCACTACCGGTTAGGGCAGGGGTCTTGCCAGAGTTCATCCAGTTCGCAGCGTGTGGGATGAGTAAGCTCAAGGCAGAGTCGAACAGCGTGGCTTCAACACGTTGACCTTGCCCCGTGCGATTACGCGCCCAGAGCGCCATCATGATTCCAGAAAACGCGTTGTAGCCAGTAACCTGATCGACCACAGGCACACCAATTCGTGTGGGGCCCGCTTGCGGGTCACCGTTGATACTCATCAGGCCGCACATCGCCTGGAGGACTGCATCATAGCCAGGCAAGTTCGCGAGTGGGCCTGTGTCGCCAAAGCCTGAGATGCTGCAGTAAATCAGTTTCGGAAAGGCCGTGGATAAATACTCATCGTAGCCGAGTCCCCATTTTGCCATCGTTCCGGGGACAAAATTTTCGATTAACACATCAGCGTCAGTGAGTAAGGCTTCAAGAACTGCGCGGTCGCCAGGCTGAGTGAGATCGAGGCTGAGTCCACGCTTGCCACGATTAATTGCCGAAAAATAGGCTGCTTGTCCGGGCTCAACAAAGGGCGGTCCAAGCAACCGCGTTTCATCGCCCTGCGGAGCTTCGACCTTGATCACGTCGGCACCGTGATCCGACAGCATTTGTGCGCATAGCGGGCCCGCCAAGACGCGCGAAAGATCTAGTACGCGCAACCCAACTAACGAGCCCTGCTTGGCGCTAGTGTCGAGCCATGCGGCACCCGTCAGAGGGCTCTGGCCCGCAGTGTCGAACGGTTGACCATTGTCTGAGGGTGCATGCATGGACTTAGCCTCGTGAGGGAAGTTGCACAATACAAGAGCCTAAGACTGAGAGCTCATTATTTTGATTGTGCGCCTCTTGTGTAATCGCAACCAGATGGCGATCGCCCTCTTTATATTTCTTTGTGACTTTAGCCTTGATAAATAGCATATCGCCCGCTGGGTTATGACGGCGAATTTTGCAATCAGCCTGACGCAAAAAGCCTTCGTCTCCCATCCAGTTGGTCATTTGATGCATCAACCAAGAGCTGCGCTCTGGGCCGTAATCGTAAGCGCCAGGAGCACCCACCTCGAGGGCGAATTCTTCTTCCCAATGCACGCGCTCTGGGACGTCTGGAACACCAAAGCGATTTTTGATGCCAACGCCCGGATGTGCGTCGATCAGTTGCCATGCAAGTTTGTTCGCACGAATATAAAGCCCACCCCAACCTTGTGCGTAAGCGATAAAGCCAGTGACGGTCATTGGGCCTTTGAACAAAACGGGCAGTTCTTCGCCTTCTTGAACGTCTTCCCAATAGCGCGTGTTGGCACCGCGGATTTCTTCATTGGCGTAAAGCTTGTAGGCTTCTTGCAATTGCTCATCGGTGTAGGGCACAACACCTTTCTCTTGTACTTCGGTGTATTTAGTGCCTTTCTCACGAGCGTGATCACGTTCGGTACGAAAGCACCAGGTGTCAGCTTCGGCAAGTTTGTCGCCAGTCTGATTAAAAAAATCTACATGGTAAGTCTGTTGAATCGCTTTACCGGCGAAGCGCGTGTCATGTTCGACCAGATCCTTTAAGTAGGCTTCAGTGCTAATGACATCGTTGCGCTTGGCGTGTTGGTGCCACGTCCAGTTTGAGCCAGACCACATGGCGTGTACGCCTGGCAAGCCACCTACATAGCCCGACACAATACGACTTGTTGAATACAGAAAGCTGGGCAATGCGATGATTGTGCCGTGGCTTGTTTTAGCGGCGTACTCTGGGTCGCACCAAAGAGGATTATCGTCACCGATTCCGTGTGCATAGTGGCGAATATTGTCACGCGTCGCTTCGTAGCACCAAGGTTCGGCGGTTGCGCCGATTTTGACGCCGATGCGTCGTTGCAGGTCTTCGAGTCCTTGCTCAGTAATCTTTGGAAAACTGCGCTGGCCGATAAGTGGTGATGACATGTAAATCTCCTGATTATCTCTTTTAAATTTAAACCGTAAAATTTTTCTGATACGTTGAACGATAGCTGTTTGCGTGAGAGCTTCAGAGCAAGGCCTATCGTTGCCGTGCCACTTGATGATTGTTGTTTTCGAAGGTCGTAGTCATTTTTGAGCGTGGTGCTAGTTATAAGTTTGTTCAGTTTGCGGTGGCAGTGCTCGGTCTTGAATGCGGTGCTTGGTGTGCGGTCACGCAGTTGCCTCGCGTAGTTTCTTTCGGTGGATTTTTCCGGCCGGAGTTTTGGGCAACTCGGTGACGAAGACGATCTGACGGGGATATTCGTGCTGACTCAAACGTGTTCTGACTAACTCTTGAAGTTCTTGTATAAACGCATCGTCGCCTGGTCTCTTGCTGACAACAAAAGCCTTGACGGCTTGGCCACGCAGAGGATCAGGCACGCCGATTGCTGCTGCTTCTTGCGCGTCGGGATGTTTCAGAATGGCATCTTCAATTTCGACGGCACTCATTGTCCAGCCTGCTGAAATAATGACGTCGTCGGCACGGCCGCCATGATAAAAATACCCCTCGGTGTCGACATGCCCAAGATCTTTTGTGGCAAGCCACTGGCCTTTGCGCCAAACTTTGATCTCGCCGACAACATTGGGTTCACAGGCTTGACCAGCTGCGTCTTGTACTTGAACTTGCGCGCCAGGAATGGGTTTTCCGAGCGAGCCCGGCTTGTGGGCAAAGTCTTCAGCGCCGGGATAGCTCACGAGAATGACACCGATTTCGGTCGTGCCATACATGCTGCAGACTTGGAGCCCAAACGTTTGTTCAATGAACTCTTCGGTTGCACTGTCGATCGGTTCGCCGGTGAACGACATTTTTTTAAACGCGTATTGGTATTGAGATGCGCAACCCGAATTTTTCATCATTCGGTAGTGCGTCGCCGCGGCTGAAATATTGGTGAAGCGGTGAGCGGCAAGCCCTTTTAGTAAAACGGCAGCATTGAACTTGCCAGCAAAAGAGCCGATGGTGAGACCCAGTGCCATTGGTGCCAGTGTGCCGTGCCAAAGCCCGTGCCCCCACGCCGGCGAGGAGGGGCACATGAAGCGATCGCCAGGTCGCAACCCTGTGCCGTAAAGTGCTGCGACCATGAGTGTCACGATCGAGCGATGTGTGTGTTTGACCGCTTCGGGTAGCTCGCGGGTTGTGCCCGAGGTGTACTGATACATGGCGTAGTCAGTCGACTGGGTCGCTGAGACGAAGGCGTCGGGGTACTGATCTAACGACGCCATGAGCCCGTCGTCAGCCAAGACGGTACGCGGTTGATATTCAGCCGAAACAATGCCGATTTTTTCAGCGTTTGTGAAAAGCAGGCTTGGTAGACAGTCAGCTATTCTGAGATTTAAGCCATCGGGGCCGAACAGCGTAAATAGCGGCACGGCAATCGCGCCCGCTTTCATGATGCCGAATAAGCAGATGTAGAAGGCGAGCGAGGGTTCAAGCATGACCGCCACACGATCGCCCTTTTTGATACCTCGAGCCGTTAAAAAATGCGCCATCTGTGATGATTGCTTCGCAAGTTGCTGGTACGAGATGATCTCGTCGGGTGCATCGCTTCGCAGCACGATCACAGCGGTTTGCTGTTGCAACGCATGTCGATCAACGCATTCGTGTGCGATGTTCAACTGCTCACGATTTCCGTCAAAGAGCTCCCACAGCTTGTCAGTTGAAAAATTTGATTGTGCATCTGCGTATGACGTAAATGCGGTGAGCTTTGCCATGGGATTGCTTTGTTGGGTAAACGGGTTGCGAGTGCCTCACTGTATCGCCGACCTTTTTTATTGTCAAATAAAACTATTTGTTGTATTAGTACAATGATATTAAAATAAACGATCTTGTCGTTTTACCAACGCGAAACGACTTATTTACTTACTACAGCAAACCTGATCATGACCTCGTCTAACCAGATCGCGTCGCAAGCTATCCAAGGCTCAAACGACAGCGGGCCAAATCGCGCCGCGGCAAAGCCGTCGCCTCGAATCCGCCCGGTTCCTGCGGTTTCGCGTTCGATCGCGATTTTGCGGTTGTTGGGCAAGGCCCGGGCGCCGCTTGGCGTGAACGCAATCGCGCAAGCGTTAAGCCTAGTGCCCAGTACGTGTTTACACATCTTGCGCGCGCTTGTCGAAGAAAAACTCGTTGCCTTTGATCGTCAAAGTAAGCACTACCGTCTTGGCATCGGCATGTTGGCGCTCGCGCGCAGCGCCCTTGACTCAAATGCTTTTCCTGCGTTGATCCAAGCTAGCCTCGACCAACTTTCCACCGCCTACAACGTGACGGCAATCGCCGTCGACGTCACCGATCCAGATCAAATGGTTGTGGTCGCGTTGTCGCGCTCAACGATCCCCTTCAGGTTGCACGTTGATGTGGGTAGCGTATTTCCGTCGTTGTTAAGCGCAACCGGACGCCTTGTGGCTGCCTTTAGCCAACAATCTCGTAGCGAACTAAAAGCCCGATTCGATAAGCTGAGATGGGCTGGAGCCTTAGATTTTGAGACATGGTATGTCGAAGTACAACAGGCGGCCCAAAATGAATACAGTATTGATCGCGGCACTTACATTGCGGGTGTCACGATTGTGGCGGTGCCGGTGCGACAGCCCAACAGTGTGCCAACCCATACGCTTGTGTGCGCAAGCTTAACGAATCAGTTGACCGAGGCTGATCTAACCGATCTAATCAGTCGAATGAGATCGCAGGCGAATCTCGCAACAAGCGTTTAAATAAAACAGACAGGACGACAAAATAATTATGCAACACAGTCGCGAAAGAATCTTGACGACACACACGGGCAGCCTGCCTCGCCCGGCTGCTCTCGTGCAAATGTATGCGCAACGAGCGAACGGTCAGCCCGTTGATGAAACGCTGCTCGAGCAAGCCGGACACCAAGCCATGCAGGCGAGCGTTGAGCAGCAAATGGCGAACGGCATTGATATTGGCAACAACGGAGAGCAGCAGCGCGAAGGCTTCTTTTTGTACGTACAGCGTCGAATGTCTGGTTTTTCGGGAAGCTGGAAACGTTGGTCGCGTGGGGATGTTGAGCGATACCCTGAGTTTAAACAGATGATGGCGAGTCAGGCCGGCGATAAAGTTGCGGTCAGTAATTTTTTGCCGCCACGCGTCACGGGTGAGGTGAAGTACCTTGACCCCATGCTTGCAGCCTCTGAGGCTGTTGACTTCAAAGCCGAACTCGCCGGACGTTCTAAAAAGTTCACCGAGGCTTTTTTAACTGCGCCGTCTCCTGGCATTATTGCTGCAGCTTGCAAGAACGAGCACTACGATACTGAAGACTCCTACCTTGCTGCGCTGGCCGAGGCGTTGCGCCTTGAGTATGAAGCGATCGTCAATAACGGTTTCATCTTGCAAATCGATTGTCCAGACCTCGCGCTTGAGCGCCACGTTTCCTATCACGAGGAATCCGACGCAAAATTTATAGGTTTCATCGAACGTGTCGTAACTGCTATAAATGTTGCCTTACGAAATATCCCGCGCGACCGTGTGCGTATGCATGTGTGTTGGGGTAACTATGAGGGGCCGCACGATTGCGATGTCCCACTACAAAAAATCTGGCCAGTCATCAGTCAAACAAATGTAGGCGGGTTTGTTTTGCCTTTCGCTAACGCACGACATGCCCACGAGATGACGGTCTTACGTCAGCGGCCATTACAAGACGATCAAGTGATTGTGGCCGGCGTGATCGATGTCTTGACCAACTTTGTTGAGCATCCTGAGGTGGTCGCCGACCGCCTTGAGCGCTGCGCGGCAGAGGTGGGTGATCCGACACGCGTTCTGGCCGGCACCGATTGCGGGTTTGATACCTCGGCCGGGATGGGGCGTGTCGCCAATGATGTTGTGTGGGCTAAGTTACGCACCCTGGCAGAGGGCGCACGTATTGCAAGTGAGCGTTTGATCAAATAGCGATTAGTCAAATAGAGGTTGATCAAATAGCCGTTAATCAAGTAGCGCTACCCGAACGAACGGCGCAAGGGTGATTGGCATGGCATACCGTTGCGCCCGAGTTCGATGCGTTCAGTCAACCGTTGCGCCCGAAGCCTTGACAATGCCGCCCCACTTGACGATATCTTGGTCTAAGCGCAGTTTAAATTGCGCTGGGGTGTCAAAGGCAAGCTCAAGCCCGAGGTCCGTGAGTTTCTTTTGCACCGCAGGTTTTTTCATCACCGAGGCAGTCGCCTGATAAATCTTATCCACAATATCAGCCGGCGTGCCGGCAATCGCAAACAAGCCTACCCAAAGTTCGCCTGAGAATCCAGGGATCAGTTCAATCATCGCTGGGACATCTGGCAAGGACTGTGATCGCGTAGCGGTGCTGACCCCTAGCGCTCGCAACTGACCCTGGCGAATATTGCTCAGTGCAGACGGAAGGCTCGCGAACGCAATGGGCACTTGCCCACCTAAGACGTCCGCCATGGCGGGCGCAACACCCTTGTAAGGGATGTGCTCCATTTTGTACCCGCCCATTTGATCCATCATCACACCCGACAAGTGATTGACCGTGCCGTTACCCGCTGAAGCATATTGATACTTTCCTGGATTGGCTTTGATCACAGCTAAAAATTCGGCGAGCGTTTTGGCGGGAAAAGAGGGATGCACCACTAGCACGTTGGGGACACTTCCGATGACGGTAATTGGAATAAAGTCTTTGATGGGATCAAAGCCCACGTTCTTGTAGAGCGCCGGATTAATCGCCTGCGTGCTGTTTACCGTCATAAACAGGGTGTATCCATCTGGGGTCGCCGTTTTTGTTTGCACCGTACCGATGTTGCCGCCAGCCCCAGGCTTGTTCACCACCACAACCGACTGTTTGAATTCTTCAGCAAGTTCGTTGGCGATCACGCGTCCAACGATATCGTTTGTACCGCCAGTCGCGTTTGGCACCACCATCGTGAAGGGTCGGTTAGGAAAGCTTGCCGCGGCTTGCGCGTACACCGACAGAACACAAAGGCTTAGCGCTGCACCAAAGAACAGTCTGAGAGCCTGTACACTAAACAACGCATTGTGCTTGACCATGGGGGTTCTCCTCGTCTTAGTCGTTTTCTTATGATCCACTATAGACTACAAGCTATGCTCATGACCACGAATTTCGGATAAACAAGAATGCCGCACGCCCCACGCAGGTTAATCGTTGCTATCACCGGAGCCTCAGGTACCGCGTATGGGGTGCGTTTATTGCAGGTGCTGCAAGACACCGAAATTGAGACGCACCTTGTCTTAACCGACTCGGCCAAATTGACGATGGCTGCCGAAACAGACTTTCAACCTACGCAGGTGCAAGCGCTGGCAGATGTTGTGCATTCTGCAAAAAATGTTGGTGCAACCATCGCCTCGGGCTCGTTTGTGACGCTTGGGATGGTTGTTGCGCCATGCTCGATTAACACGCTTTCTGAGATTGCGTGGGGCATCACAGGTAATTTAATTTCGCGTGCTGCCGACGTGACCCTGAAAGAGCGGCGTCGACTTATTTTGCTGGTTCGTGAAACACCCTTGCACGCTGGTCACTTAAAGTCGATGCTACAGGTCACTCAAAACGGCGCGATTGTGATGCCGCCGGTGCCGGCCCTGTATGTCAAACCCAAATCTGTTGATGACGTGATTGATCATACGGTCGGTCGTGTGCTTGATTTACTAGGATTAGAAACAGACTTGGTACAGCGTTGGAATGGCTTAGGAAAATCCAAGTCATGAAGCTTTTTGTCTATTACAAGTTTTTACCGCTTGAGCATCCTGACATCAAAACACGTGTGCAGCACATGCAGATGCAGTTACAACACACGTTTTCGACTTTGCACGCGCAGGTGATGAGGCGACCCAAGCCCGATGAGCTGGGTCAAGTGACTTGGATGGAAATTTACGATCTTTCATCAATTAACTTTGATGAATTTAGCGTTGAGCTCGAGCGTGCAGCACACGCAGCGAAGCTGCCTCAACCTAGGCGTACAGAACAATTTCTGAACTGTTGATACGCACTGCTCACTGACATTAAAAGCCTTGCACGTCTAATAACAAAGGTCACATCGGATATGGTCAATAAAAAATTAGCCTCCTTTGCCTTGCTGGTACTGAGTGCAATTTCTTTTCAGCATTGCTATGCGCAGTACCCTGAACGCACGATTAAAATTTTGGTGGGCTTTGCGGCGGGCGGCCCAACAGATAGTTCAGCCCGTGCGATGGCCGAAGGGATGACCAGGGCGCTCGGGCAACAAGTACTTATCGAAAATCGCCCGGGTGCAAATGCTCAAATCGCAGCCATCGAACTGATAAAAAGCCCTGCAGACGGCTATACGTTGATGCTTGCCTCAAGCGGTACGCTCGCAGTGGCGGGCGCACGCTATGCCAAGTTGCCTTATGACGTTGACCGTGACTTTACGCCAATCGGCTCGGTAGCCGGGTATCCTCATGTGTTGGTGGTGCCGACGCAGAGCCCTGCAAACAGCGTTGAGGCGCTGATTCGTTTGGCGAAGGCCTCGCCCAAAGGGTTAACCGCAGCGGTGACTGGGCACGCCAACGAACTCACCGTTGAGTGGCTAAAAAAAGATGCAAGTATTGAGCTGACCTCGGTGATTTACAAGGGCGCTTCAGCGGTCGTCAATGACCTGGTTGCGGCGCGGGTGGATATGGCTCTGCTTGCGCCAAATGTCGTGACACCGATGCTTGAATCAAAGCGGATGAAAGCCATTGCAGTGACGGGAGCAAACCCTGCCGCAGATTTACCCGGCGTGCCTACCATGATGGCTTCAGGTCTTGCGAACTTTGAACTCGATATCTGGAATGGGTTAGTGGCGCCCGCTGGCACCAGCCTCAATATCGCCGATAAGCTGAATGCGGCTCTGAAGCAAACGCAGAGATTGGCAGAGTTTCAAAAAAATCTGGCAATGTCTGGGCAATACGCGATTATTGATACACCTGCCGAGTTCAAACAAAAGTATGACAAAGAAGCTGCGCATTGGAAAAAAATTGCAACCGATGCGAAGCTGCCTTTGCTTTAGTAGAACGCTTTTTCATCAAGCGACAACAGCGGGAAGGCACTCAGCGCATCGTTAGGGCTTAGCGGTGCAACCTCTTGCAAATAGCTTGGGTTGAGTTCGGCCAGCGAGTTCACACCGATCAGACCCATACAGATCTTGATTTCATCTTCTAAGATCTCGAGCATTCTGACAACGCCCGCAGCGCCATCTGCTGCAAGCCCGATACATTGCATACGACCCATGCCGACCATGTGGGCACCTGAGGCGATGGCTTTGACGATATCAGAGCCGCGGTTAAAACTGCCATCCACAATGACGGTGGCCCGACCGTTCACCGCCTTTACAACTTCTGGCAGTACGGCCATAGAGCCAAGACAGTGATCAAGCTGGCGCCCACCGTGGTTGGATACGTACACCATGTCCACGCCGTGATCGACCGCCATCGCTGCATCTTCGGCGGTAGCGATGCCTTTAAGAATGAGCGGTACCTTAAGCTTGCTTTTCAAGCGATCAACATCCTTCCAGGTGAGTTGCGGCTGAAACTCGCGTCCCGGAACGGCGAGACGACGAATATTACGTTTGGCCTGATCGCGCTCGCGACGGCTGTAATGTGCCGTATCAACCGTCAAACAAAACGCACCGTTACCCGATTCTTCGACGCGGGCTGCGATGGCGTCGACCCATGCTGCATCGCCGTGAACGTACAGTTGAAATAGTCGTAGTGCGTCGGGTGCGGCTTGTGCAACAGCCTCAATGCCAGGCTGGCAGACCGAGCTCAGCATGTGGGCAATACCGAACTGCCCAGCCGCCTGGGCTGAGGCTGCCGCCGCGCCCGGAGTGAATAACTCGAGGCTGCCAACGGGGGCGAGCAAGATCGGTAAGCGCAGATCTCGACCTAAAAAGCTGGTGCGAGCGCTGACGTTGCTTACATCACGTAGAACGCGGGGTCGAAACGCTAACGCATCAATCGACGCACGATTGCGCCGCAACGTCGTTTCAGTTTCTGTGCCACCGACGATGTAATCCCAATTGTCGTGATTAAGCTTTTGACGGGCTTTTTGAACGAGTTCGTGTAACGTTAAAAAACGAGGTTCTGCAGAAGACATAGTGATCAATCAGCTCTAAGTTGAAGTGGTTTAAATACGTTGTAATTATTCGCTTGCTTTAATGTTTGCCTGTTGGGCGATGGCTTTCCATTTTTTCATTTCAGCAAAGACAAAGTCGCTCCAGGGGCCGGCACCACGCGGATCAGGAACCATCCCTTTGTCGATAATACTTTTTTGCATCGCAGGATCGGCTAGAACCTTAGCAACATCGACACTGATTTTTTGTACAACAGCGGTGGGCGTGTTTTTTGGAACCACCAAGCCCGTCCAGCCAGCGCCTTCAAAACCGGGGTAACCTGATTCGGCAACAGTAGGAAGGCTCGGTAGCTGCGGTACGCGTTCAAGCGTTGCAATGCCAAGCGCCTTGAGCTTGCCCGACTTGATATGCGGCAAAGTGGCCGCCATACTATCCACCAAGATTGAAATTTGCCCACCTAACAAATCTGTCACTGCACTGGCACTGCCTTTGTAATTGATACCAACCATATTGATGCCAGCTGTGTACTTAAACAGTTCGCCAGTAAGGTGTTGCGTATTGTTGACGCCACCGTAGCCGACATTGAATTTTCCCGGATCTTTTTTCGCGGCTGCAACTAACTCTTGAAGCGTGTTGTAGGGCAGCTCTGCACTCACGACAATGATCATAGGGGCGATCGCTAACCCACCCACATAGGTGAAATCTTTTGCTGCATCGTAGGCAAGTTTGTCAAAGACGGCAGGGTTGACGGCCAAGACACCGCTTGTCCCCATGATCATGGTGTAGCCGTCAGGGGCAGCCGTGGCGCCCGCCACCATTCCAGGTACGCCGTTTTTGTTCTCAACAATCACTTGTTGGCCCCAGGCGGTCGTAAGTTTTTCTGCAATCAAGCGTGCAATGATGTCCGTGGCTTGTCCCGGAGGGAAGGGCACAATCAGCCTGACTGGCTTTTCAGGAAACATGACTTGAGCACTTGTCGCGAAGCTCAGGACTAAACTGTAGAGCCCGATCGCCATGCCCAAAAGAAATTTTAATTTTGTGTATCGTGACATTTTTTAGCTTCGTGTAATGAACTCTTCTTAGTCTTCAGTGGTAAAGAAGGGTTCGTTTCAGCTTCACAATATCATGAGGTGAAACGCCTCGTGACGACTGCCAAGCACAAATTAGCAAGCTAACCCGTATCTCTAAAGGATGCGTTTATTCCGTGGATTTGATATTGGCCTGCGTTGCCGCCGCTTTCCATTTTTTCATTTCTGCGTAAACAAATTCGCTCCAAGGTCCTGCGCCACGTGGGTCAGGCACCATCCCTTTGTCGATAATGCTTTTTTGCATTTCAGGTTCGGCCAAAATACGAGCCACGTCGGTGCTGATTTTTTGAACCACAGCAGCGGGCGTGCCTTTGGGTACGACCAAACCTTGCCACCCAACGCCTTCAAAGCCAGGGTATCCCGATTCAGCAACCGTTGGCAGGTTTGGTAATTGCGGTACTCGTTGCAAGGTCGTGATGGCTAGCGGTTTCAATTTGCCCGACTTGATATGCGGCAAGGCGACTGCCATGCTATCGACCAAAATCGAAATTTGCCCGCCGAGCAGATCTGTGACAGCGGCGGCGCTACCCTTGTAGTTCACGCCCACCATGTTCACACCCGTGGTGAACTTAAAGAGTTCGCCGGTTAAGTGTTGGGTATTATTTACGCCACCATAGCCCACATTAAACTTCCCGGGCTCTTTTTTTGCGGCGGCAACAAGTTCTTGCACAGTGTTGTAGGGTAAGGCAGCGCTGACCACGACGATCATTGGCGTAATCGCTAAGCCGCCTACATACACAAAATCTTTTGTGACGTCGTAGGGCAGTTTCTCAAAGACCGCTGGGTTGACTGCTAAGACTCCACTAGTGCCCATTGTCATTGTGTAGCCATCTGGTGCTGCAGTGCTACCCGCGACCATGCCAGGGACTCCAGTCTTATTCTCGACAATGACTTGTTGGCCCCAGGCAAAAGTGAGTTTCTCAGCAATCATTCTGGCGATGATATCGGTAGCTTGTCCTGGTGGAAACGGCACAATGAGTTTCACCGGCTTTTCAGGAAAGTTTGTTTGTGCCTGAGCCTGAGTGTTAAAAATCAGACAAGCCAAGATCGCTAGCAGCGATGCTAAAGATTTAAAGTGCATGTAAGCCTCCGGAAAATCGGGCGGCGCCGTCGACGGATTTGTCGATGTCTCTGTATCGGCGTTTTTTTAATGGATTTTGTACTAAGTTAGGCTGCGTACCCGTATTTGTCAACTCGGGGTCAGGGCGCCCGTCAGACGACCGCTATCGACTCAATATTTCTTTTAAAACCTCTGGATCGCAGCGTACATCAACGCCTGCTTCTTCTTGTGCCAAGAGCATTGCAATGCGCGAATCCTTATCGCTCCAGCCCCGGTCAAGCGCCTCAGTCATTTGAGCAAGCGTCAGTTTGGCGAATTGCATGTCTAGCTCAACCTCGCGCCCTAGTTCATTAGCCAACGTGACATCTTTATGCGCAAGTTTCAGCGAAAACTTAGCGGGGTCATAAGCGCCGCTTAAAAAGTGAGTGGGCAAGCCGTCAAACGTGCGACGACGCCCCATGGCACCGCTGCGCAAGGCCTTGAAAAGAGTGGGGGCTTCGACCCCCGCTTTGACCCCCATCGAAAATACTTCTGCGATCGCAGCGTTGAACATATACCCCATACAGTTATGGACTAACTTTGCGACTGACGCGGCACCGACGGCGCCTAAAAATTGCACGTCATCTGACATGCACGACAGGACAGACGCATATTTTTTGAAGGTAGGTTCGTCGCCGCTTGTCCAAATAACAAGTTTGCCCGAGGCTGCTCCTGTCGGGCCCCCGCTCACCGGCGCATCCAGAAAAAACAACTCTTTCTTAGAAAGCTCGGCATGCAATTTTCGAATGACCCGAGGTGCATTCGTTGAAAAATCAAATACTGCGCTGCCTGCGCGCAACCCCGCGGTTAGGCTCTCGTGACCCGTCAAGACCTCTTGCACTTGCGGCGGGCCTGGCAGAGATAAGAAGACGACATCAACTTGGCTACCCAACGCGGCTGGTGTGTCAGCCCAATGCGCGCCTTGGGCAATCAGCGAATGCGCATTGGCTTTGAGCATGTCGTTGACGACCAAGGTGTGCCCATGTTTGATGAGGTTTGTGGCCATCCGTGAACCCATCGTGCCAAGTCCGATAAAACCGATTTTCATTTTTGTTGTCCAGTTGTTGGATTGAGTCGATACAAAGCCTTGCCGCTTTAGTATTATTCATCAGATTGACATCCTCCCCGCCCTGAACGGCGAGGTTTTACGCGCAAGTCCGATAAAACGTGATTCATTAAATATATATCAGGAGACTCATATGGCCACGGCCCCCACCTCAGAACGTCGCGAACGCTTACGCAAGACCGTCCCTAAAATGGTCGAATGCGCTGAAAAAGTTTTATATGGCGACATCTGGGAGCGCAAAGAGTTGTCTAAGCGTGATCGCAGCATGATCACTATTGCTGCCTTGTTAACCTCATTCAGGCCAGATCAATTGCGCGTGCACATCACCCGAGGTCTTGAAAATGGGCTCACGCAAGAAGAGATAGGTGAGCTCATTACGCACTTAGCGTTCTATTCTGGCTGGGCATCCTCAATGTCTGCTGCCCAAATTGCCTACGAGGTCTTTGAAGAGCTTGAAAAGAAATAATGGGCTGACTTAGAAACGGTGGCGCAACCCGGTGACCAGATAAAAGCTGGTGGTGTTAGCAATAAAGCCCGGGTTGGTCGCATACGAGGTTGCGACGTACACGTTGGTACGCGCAGTGAAATCATACTGATAGCCAATGCTGTAGGCATCTTGCGCCCCGACATTATTTTGGGCGTTGGATGAGCCCGTGTTGGCTGCACGTGTCCACGAACTAAAAATCTTTGAAACACTATTGAACGGAAGCGTAAAACCCAACATATATGAATTGAAATTCATGTTTGGATCAAAAATGATGGCGCCTTGTCCGCCACCCCAAGAATTGATGTCAATCGTTGGTTTGCCGATCGTGGTGTACGACACGCCTTGTACGTTGATGGCACCACCTTTGTTTTGACCGACCGCAGCAGAAATTTGTATCGCGCCAAAGTCGTATTTTCCGCCGACGATCCACTCTTTGATGTTTGCGCTGTTGGCGATATTTGAGGGCAATTTAGGATCGGCACCGTTTGGCATGACCTGATCATAAGATGCAGCGAGCATCCAAGGGCCTTTGTTATAGCTGGCCCCCAACGTGATTAGACGGGTGTTATTCATGGTCGAATCGTTGTATTCGCTGCCCGCAGAGATTGATTTAGCACCATCAAAATAATACGTATTCATTTGTGGTGAAAACGAATAGCCAGCGCCAACTTTGAACCCACTCGCAGGTTCAAGCATTAATTTGATCAGGTTGCTGTATTTGGTGTTTGAGTTGGCCGAGCCAAAGGCAAAGGCCATACGGGCTTGCCCAAGCCCGCCTCTAAATGGGTCAATGGGCAAAAAGAATTCAGGGGCGTAGCCACTTTGACGACCGATTCTAAAATACCCAGCCGAGTCGTCTTTGCTTAAGCCCACCCAAGATTGAAGCCCAAACAAGCGACCGTTAGAGAGCAAAGCGCCGTTGGTAATGTCAAGACTGCTCTCGAGTTGAAAGTTCGCGTTAAAGCCGTTACCTAAAGGCTCTTGGCCTCGTACGCCCCAGCGAGAGGTCGTTTGCATACCACTAGCCAGGCCAAGTCTGCTTTGGCTATATTGCCCGGGTCCAGTCAGCGTTTGATAGGCGATACCGCCATCCAGCAGCCCATAAAAGGTTGCACTGCCTTGTTGCGCCCAGGCCTGGCTAGCGGTAAGACATACCGCGACCAAACAAAACTTTAGTGTATTAACAGGCGTCATATCGTCTCAATCGCGTGCGCTTGGTGCGAAATTCAGGTAGCCCGGAACCCTTTCGCCTAGCAGGGCAACAAGCGCAATCTGAACATGCTTCATTTTGTGTGGGCGTCATTCAAGCAAAGATCCAAGAGATTATCAGACATTAACTCGGCTGAAGGCTTTAACAGCCCTGCCAGTGTGGAAATCGCGGGATCGATACAATATGAGCATCGTAAACTCCCAATTCAGCCGTGAGTAGTCGTGGCGTGCATGGCGTGTACTCGCCACAAATGATAAATACAGAGTGAGCCTGATCTATGAATCCTAATGCTGAAAGCCCCAATATTGTTGTTCTAGGCGCTGGTGCCGTTGGTTGCTATTTTGGCGGCATGTTGGCACGAGCAGGGCATAAGGTGACGTTAGTCGCGCGCGCAGAGCACGTTGCCGCGATCACAGAGCACGGCCTGTATATGGATTGCAAAAATTTCCAAGAGTATGTCACCGTCTCTGCAAGCGTCGATTTGGCTGTCGTTGCTCAGGCAGATTTAATTTTATTGTGTGTGAAATCGCCCGATACGACCAAGACGATCGAAGCGATTACACCCTACTTGCAAAAGCACACGGCGATTGTGAGTCTGCAAAACGGGGTTGATAACTGTGAGCGTATTCGTGCCGTTGTTAGTAACCCAGTGTTTCCTGCAGTTGTTTACGTGGCAACAATCATGGCGGGTTCGGGTCGCCTGAAGCATCTAGGCCGAGGTGAGTTAGCGATCGGCCAGTCGCCCGATCAGCACAATAACTCTAGTGCTGCGAGCCAATTAACAGCCCTTGCCGAGTTGTTGACCAATGGGGGGGTGCCCTGCGTGGTATCGCCAGATATCAGAAAAGATCAATGGAGTAAGTTTTTAGTCAATTGCAGCTACAACGCGATTTCGGCAATTGGCCAATTAACCTACGGAAAAATGGTACAGACCGAAGCGATCCGCGTGCTGATCAATCAATTGGCAGATGAGGTCGTGAGCATTGCGCAGCATCAGGGGATTGCACTGTCGCACCAAGAGGCTCAGCATGTCAATGACATGATCCCTCAGACCATGCCGGGGCAACTGTCTTCAACGGCACAAGATCTGGCACGTAAAAAACCATCCGAAATCGAATATCTGAACGGGTTAGTCGTGCGCAAAGGACAAGAGTATGGCATCGCGACCCCAGCCAATCAAAGCGTGTATGCGTTGGTCAAAATGCTAGAAGATGCTCAGGCCGAGTAAAAGGCTTAGTTAGCCATTGCGTCGCGTCTTGTGTGTGTAGTCGCTCCATTAAAAACAATGAAAAACTTTTGAGAGATCTTTAATGAACAGGAAATTAACTGATAGCCTTCGTTCTTGCCTTGCCCTCGTGCTTGCGCTATCTACAACAGTGGCTGTCTGCAACGCTGCTGCGCAAAGTGCCACTGACAAATATCCAGAAAAATCGATCAAGATTGTGATCCCTTTTCCTCCGGGCGGATCGACTGACGCGCTTGGCCGCGCGATCGCGCAAAAAATGCAAGAAAAATGGGGGCAGTCGGTTGTGGTTGAAAATCGCCCGGGTGCAAGCACCTTGATTGGCTCTGCGGCGGTTGCAAAAGCGGCACCTGATGGTTACACCCTGGTCGTGGCGGTCAGCAGTCACACAACGAATCCGGCGATGCACTCTAGTATGCCGTTCGATACGCTCAAAGACTTCAAAGCGATCAGCATGCTCGCTCGCGCACCGGTGTTGGTGGTTGCAAATCCAAATTTTCCGGCTAATAACATCAAAGAGTTGCTCGAACTTGGTCGGGCGGGCAAGATCAAGCTTGATTACGGCTCGGCGGGGGTGGGTACGATGACACACTTGACCGCGGAGTTGATTAAAAAACAAACGGGTCTAGAGCTGACCCATATTTTGTACAAAGGAGGCAGCCCAGCGATGATGGATGTCATGTCGGGCCATCTTGCCTTAACGTTCGCAACGTTGGGTCAGGTGCAGCCACAAATTAAATCGGGCAAGCTCAAGGCGCTTGGTATTTCGTCTGACACACGTTACGCCTCTGTCTCCGATATACCGACCTTTAAAGAGCAGGGACTAGATGTAGTCACGATTGAATGGTTTGGTTTGCTCGCACCTGCCGCTACCCCGCCAGGCATAATCGCCAAGCTTAATGCTGCCGTGAAAGAAATCATGGCAAATCCAGAGCTCGGCGATCGTCTCGCTTCGATTGAACTGGTCAGCTCAAGTTCAGAGTTTCTTGAGCAATTTATTCAAGCCGAAGTCAACCGCTGGAGTCCGGTGATCACAGAGTTGAATATCAAAACGAATTGATTGTCGTTGACTGCTGAGCAAACGCGTTTTGTATCTGGCGGTTTAGTCGAAGGCGCAGAAATTCCCCTGCTCTTTAGGGCGGGCGCCGAACAAGCATTGCTGTAAGGCTAAAATAGCTGATCGGCTAGCTCTAGGTACTCATCTGGTATGAAACGTTCAAAAAGAATCGCGCTTGTTGCCTTGACCATGCTGCTAAGCGCCGCCAGTCAAAGTTCTGCGCAGCCCAGCACTTTCGATTGGCCAACTCGCGCCGTTACCTTAGTGATCCCGTTTCCGCCAGGCGGCCCAACCGATTTGATTGGTCGGGTGTTGGCTAAACAGCTCACTGCGCAGTTGGGGCAATCGGTCGTTGTCGAAAACAAAGCGGGTGCAAACGGCAATATCGGCGGACAAGCCGTCGCGAATGCCAAACCTGATGGCTATACAGCCTTGTATAACACCTCGTCGTTGGCGCTAAGCCCGAGTTTGTATAAAAACTTAAATTACAGCCCAACTAAGGATTTGACCCAAGTCAGTTCAACGGCCATTGTGCCCTTGATGTTGTTGGTCAACAATAAACTACCGGTCAATACAATCGAAGAGTTTGTCGCCTACGCCAAAAAAAATCCAGGTAAGTTGTCGTACAGCTCTGGTGGAAATGGCAACATCACACACTTAGCCGCCTTTCTTTTGCTACAGGCAATGGGCCTTGAAGCGACGCACGTGCCCTACAAAGGCAGCGCTCCTGCGATGGTAGATTTGATGGGTGGTCAGGTTGAGTTTTCGACCAACACCATTAATGACTCGATGCTGTTGGTGCGCGATAAACGACTAAAGGGGCTTGCAGTCACCAGTACCAAGCGCTCAAGTGCTTTGCCCGACGTCCCTACGGTATCCGAAACAGTTTTAAAGGATTTTGATATGGGTGCCTGGCAAGGTGTGATGATGCCCGCTGGTACTGACCCAGCCATCGTGACTCGTCTCAGCACGGAAATCCGTCAGGCATTACAAAACCCTGCGGTCCTCAAGCAGCTTGATGACCAAGGCGCGCTCGTGCTGGGTTCAACGCCTGAGCAGTATGCTCAATATCTTGCAAGCGAAATTAAACGCTTTGCTGAGGTTGTGAAGGCGGCTGGCGTGACAGTGGAGTAACCCTCAGTGAGCAATGGTTCGCCTAATATCCCTGTTGCTATACCCTTAGGCAAAGAGGTCTCTTATCCCAAGGGTTACGACGCCTCGTTGCTGTTTCCGATGCCACGTCTAGATGCCAGAAAAACGCTTGGTCTCGAAGCGTTACCTCATCCACGTGCCGACGCTGCGGGAGATTTGCCGTTTAAAGGCTTCGACCTGTGGAATGCTTACGAACTGTCGTGGCTCAATGCAAAAGGCTTGCCGAAGGTCGCGTTGCTGCGTCTAAAAGTGCCATGCACAAGTCCCAATATTATCGAATCAAAATCGTTCAAGCTCTATTTGAATAGCTTTAATCAAACGCGTTTTGAAACCGTACATCACGTGTTTGATCACCTGCGTCGCGACCTGGCGCAAGCAATCGGCGCTGAACTTGAACTTGAATTCGTTGGACCCGATCAATTTTCAAATGAAAAAATTTACGAGTTTGCTGGAACTGATCTAGACAAACTAGATGTTGAGATCGATTGTTATCAGCCGGATGCGGCAATCATAAAACTTAAACAAGACGCGTCTGATCAAGCCAATCGCAAGAGCGACAACGTCTCTGAAAAAGTGTTTTCAAGATTGCTTAAGTCAAACTGCCCAGTCACTGATCAGCCAGACTGGGCCTGTATCGAGATTGAATACACAGGCCCCGCGATTGAGCACGCCAGTTTGTTGAAATATATAGTTTCATACAGACTGCACAATGGTTTTCATGAGCATTGTGTCGAAAAAATATTTATCGACATCTTGCAGCAGTGCTCGCCCATCTCGCTTTCTGTGTATGCGCGCTATACCCGTCGCGGTGGGTTAGACATCAATCCTTGGCGCGCAACCTTTGACTTCAAACCACCCGCCATCGGCCGTAGCGCTCGTCAATAAATCTGAGCTCAAGCAGGGCTTTTGTAGGCAATACAATCGACTTCAACTTTGCAGTCGACCACCATGCTCGATTGAACACATGCGCGTGCAGGCGGATGTTCGCCAAAATATTCTTTGAATACTTTGTTAAACGCCACAAAATCTCGTGCGTCGTCTAACCAAACGCCGCAACGCACCACGTGTTCGGGCCCGTAGCCTGCCTCTTTTAAAATCGCCATTACATTCTGAATCGCTTGGTGCGACTGAACTGTAATGCCCCCGGCCACTACATCGCCATTGAGCATAGGGATTTGACCTGAAACATGCAGCCAGCCATCGGGCGTTTGTACCGCGCGTGAGAAGGGCATTTGTTGCCCACCGGTGCCATCTGCAATCCCAAAGCGTTTCATCGTGCTCATCAGGTGATCCTTTATTTGTGATGTCAGTTGAATTGGCCATTCATGGAACGGCGGCCGCGAAAGTTCTCGCTATCTAGGGCGATCATGTCAAAAAAGAGTTTGAACTGCACCTGTGACTTGGTACTGCTCATCAACTAATAAGACCTGCCGCCATTTATCAAAGGTCAGGCAGGGATGTGAAATATCAAACGCAAGCATATCTCCGACTTTGATGTCAGCGCCGGTTGGGATGCTCATAAACGCGTGCTGATCCATCATGGCGGTAATTGTCCAGTCGCTTGGCGCGGTCTGCGGCGTCTGACCGTTGCCCGGTCGATAGTGCAACGAAGTGATTGGCAGGCCAGCGTCAAACGCTGCGTCGCGTTTGCCCAACGCAATGATGGCGCGATTTGACTCAGGTACAGCTTGAACGTAGGCCCATAATTGCAACGCAGGCAGCAAGCTGCGACCCATTTCGCGTGCCACAGGGTTACTCGCCTGTATCCGCTTCTCAGCGTTAAGGTACACGCCCACATCATGGGTTAAATAGCAGCCTGGGCGTAAAATCACTTGCAAGGTTTGGTTTGTCGCGAGGCTTTTTCCACCAAATTCTTCAGCCACAACATCGAACCAGGCTGAACCAGCACCGCTAAGTATCACGCGTGGTTCGTCGAACTTGTTTTGCAGCGCAAGGGCTTGGGTGCGTGCCAGAACATGTTGCAGCAGTTGTCGAATGGCTTGCTCTTCGCTTAAAACGCCCTCATAGAGTTCAACGCCTACCAGGCTTAGGGCGTGCGGCCAACGTGCGATCGCGTCAAGTACGGCCTTCTCTTGTTCGAGATTGCGGATCCCCGTGCGACCACCTTCTACGCCGTACTCGAGCAATATCTTTAATTTCTGCTGGTGCTCAGAAAAATACTGACCAAGGGCGTCAGCATTCGCTGCTGAGTCAACAATGCAACAAAAATAGAAGTTTGGATCCGCCTGCTGCAAGCGGGCAATGATCGCCATATTCCCTTTGCCGACCAATTGGTTGGCCATGATGATGCGAGGTATTCCATGCGCTGCCGCGGCTTGCGTCTGTGAAGCTGTTGCAAGTGTGATGCCCCAGGCTCCATGGGAGAGCTGCATCTGAAAAAGCTCTGGACTCATGGTTGTTTTACCGTGCGGTGCGAGCTCAACGCCATAGCGATCGATAAACTGTTTCATCCAGACAAGATTGTGTTCGATACGACTTTGGCGTAACACGGCAACCGGCAGGCTCACGTCTTCATTCAAAATGCTCCAGCCAAGCGAAGCACTATTGGTGAATGTGCTGTCAAGGGGCACAAAGCCTAAGCCTTTGCCGAGCGTGTCTAGTTGAGTTTTTTGAATAAGAGTTGAGTGCATGGCTAAGTACGATCCAAAGTATTGAAGGATGCCCGTTAGGGGGTGTCATTGAGTTTAAGGCTACTCATCCGATATCAGCCGCTTCCCTAAGCTTACTGAAGCATCAATTTTGTAGCCTAAAGCTTCGTAAAAGCCCAGCGCTTGTTCGTTTGTGTCGCGAACTTGTAGGCTCAATTTTGGACAGCCTACCTTAAGTAGTAGCTCTTCACCAAATTGCATCAGTTGTCTGGCGTAGCCGTGCCGCTGATGCTGAGGCGAAACCGCTAGATAATTGACCCACCCTCGATGCCCTTCATAGCCAAACATCGCACTGGCGACGATTTCATGTTCGACTTCACCCACGACAAACCACTCTGGGTTGACGGCAAGCTTACGTTCAATATCCAAGCGTGGATTGTTCCACGACCGGATCAGCCCACAGTCTTGCCACAACCTAACAACGGCCTCAGTATCGCTGACGATGAAAGATCGTATGTTCAATTCTTTACATCCTATTGAAAGTACCTGAGTTGAAAATCGAGTTCAGGTCGTCATGCAACCAATTTGTATACAGACCAACACACGTTCAAAACGATCAGAACAACGAGTGTCAGGAAGGTAAATTTCATTCCGAGCACACGCTTGCTGAAATCTGGTGGTGGTGTATTGATGCCTTCTATGTGAAGCAAACGCCCAATAATGAGCGTGATGCCAGGGATCGTCACTAACCACCATGGGGCACCGTTTAACTCAAGACAAGCAATGAGTAGGATTCCAAAAGGAACATACTCAGCGAAGTTACCTTGAGCGCGAATAGCTCTTTCAAGATCTTCGTGCCCGCCACTTCCTAAGCCCACTTTATTTTTTCTTCTCAAACCGATTACAGCAAAAGAGAGTTTGATGAAAATTGCCGTTAATACGGCGGCGATGATCGCGGTAACAAGTAGCATGAGATTTTCTCCGAATATTCTTAATACACCTGGCTATACATCGCTTATTCAAGCAAGTTTTGTACGATACGCCGAACGTGTAGTTTAGTCGTATCTAATAAGGGAACCCACCGTGGAATGCGTCGGTGAGAATAAGCGGAAGTTTCAACTTATTTCCAACGTCTGAATAAAAGCCAACTGATGATGAGGCAGCTGATGCACGCCACAATCCCACCGCTTTGCAGAAAGATTTCAATGAGCGTTAAGTCCTCAAAGCTCAGCGTTGAGTCGAGAATAGACTTGATGTTCATTAGGTAGATTGACATCACAAACAGGCCAGAAAATAGCCCAGCAAGTAGGCTGAGTACTCCCATCAAAACGCGTAGTCGTCTGCCAGTTTTAAAAAATACAGAGGTTGTAGTTTTCTTGACGTACCAAAGATACAAGGGGTAAATGATCGGCAAAAAGACGAAGCTTGTAAAGCACAGTAGAGCAATGAACCAGTGCCATAGTGAAAGGGTACTCATCTATTTTTCAAAGAGGCCTTGAATCAGCCACCTAAATAATCAGTCTTGCCGATTTCGACTCCGTGATGCCGCAAGATGTTGTATGCCGTCGTAATGTGAAAGTAGAAATTGGGGATAATCCAAGTCAACAAATACTGGTCGCCTATAAATTCAAATTTCCATTCGCCAATTGAAAACTTAATCTCTTTGTTCGTAGAACCATCCAATTGTTCGGGTGTAATGGTCTCTAAAAACGCCACGGTTTTTGAAATCCTTTCTTGCAATTCGACAAATGAACTCTCTTGATCGGCGATTTTTGGCGGTTCAACACCCGCTAATCTTGCCAGCCCATTTTTCGCTTGATCACAGGCAATCTGCACTTGTTTAGTTAAAGCGAACATATCTAAAGTCAAACGTGCTTCGAGCATGACTTTTTCATTAATCTTTTTGTTAGTGCTATGCGCTTCGGCCTTTTTCAAAATAGCCGATAAATTACTCAACATCTTCTTAAATTGTGGAATCGATGCCTGGTACATTGAAATAGTCATTTATTTAGTCCTGATGATGATTGGCCAACATTTGATCAGCCATTCTATACGCAACAGACCGGTAATTACGTTGCTCGGATATTGGTTTGGTATGTTGACCGGCAGCGTCAAAATGAGCCGATCGATGTAGGACGGACAGTGATTATTTCTTTTCAAGCAGCTCTTTCAAGAGCGCCACTTGCGCTGAGTATTCTTCTTGATAGCTTTCTAAGTCACTCACGGCATAGCCGCCATAGCCATAGGTGCTGGAATAAGCGGCATACTCAGCCGCGGCGACTGCATTGCCGCTTATCGCATTTGCTAACGCATAGGTCGCAGACACAGCAGAATGCTTGGTGCCATCAAGTGATTTAGAGCCTTGATGCTTGTTTGCAACAGCAAAGATAGACCTTTGACATTGTTCAAATTTGATCTTGTTTAGCGTGCCATCTATGTAGGACTTAAAGTCCTGATAGGCAGCAAGTGCCTCATCCAGTTCTAAAAGATGGTTGATGCGAGACGCACAAGCAAAACAAAACTCAAAGCGCACTCTTTCCATTTCTGGAGTGTTGAGGCCTACTTTGTCGACGAGAGCTCTGAGTTCACTATTCATCAAATCATTCCACTATTTCTAGAGAAGGGAAGATTCTCGGCGCGAACCTCAGAAGTTTCGCTCACTCGCTTCATACTCGCCCCTCGGCTTTGTTGATTACAGCAGGATTAAGCTTACAACATGTGTTTAGGGCGTGTCGCTGAGGCCGCAAAATATGGAATTGGGGCACTGGGTTTAGCGGAGTTGACCAGCGCCTCCGATGGCCTCAGAGTACAGTCTGATGATATTTTAGTTGTTCGCGGCCTATTTGAGAGTATGCGTAAGTGATTAAAAAATTAAGCAGAGAGCAGTTATTAGAAATTGCGATGTCCCCAAAGGCAGCCAAACCTTGTGCGGACTGTTCTTCACTGTCTTGTCCCGGCTGGGCTTCAGTGCCAGGATATTTTGACCTTGGCAAACTCAAAGTCTTGGGTACGTTAAGGGATGAAAACTTGGAAGAATGCTGGGATGAATATCATCCGGGGGGCACCAATCTTTGGTCTGAAGATGCCCCGATTTCAATACAGCATCACCCCTACAATCGTTCAGAGGTTCTTGAATGCATTCATTGCAACAGAACGTTTCTGCACTACACAGAATATGGTGGTTACTATCTAGATGAACGCGTCAGAGAATTA
>CAIZGG010000488.1 GCA_903932425.1 uncultured beta proteobacterium
CCGTTAAAGAAGTTAAAGAGCAAGAAGTGTACATGGGCGAAATTCCGCTCATGACCAGCACAGGCTCTTTTGTGATCAATGGTACCGAGCGCGTTATCGTGTCTCAGTTGCATCGTTCGCCTGGCGTGTTTTTTGAACACGATCGTGGCAAAACGCATAGCTCAGGCAAGCTGTTATTTTCAGCTCGCGTAATTCCTTACCGCGGCTCTTGGCTCGACTTTGAGTTCGACCCAAAAGATATTTTGTTTTTCCGCGTCGACCGCCGTCGTAAGATGCCCGTCACGATCTTACTTAAAGCAATTGGCCTGACTAGCGAAGCCATTCTGTCGCAATTTTTTGTGTTCGATCAGTTCGAACTGCAAGATGAAGGCGCGATGATGGAATTCGTCGGTGATCGCTGGAAAGGCGAGATGGCACGTTTTGACATCACCGACCGCAGTGGCAAAGTACTTGTTGAAAAAGACAAGCGCGTCAATGCAAAGCATTTGCGTGATATCGCTGCTGCAAAGATTGAGCGAATCTCGGTACCTGAAGATTTTCTCATCGGGCGCGTGCTGGCGACCAACATCGTTGATGCCGACACCGGTGAATTGATCGCGTCTGCCAACGACGAGATTACAGAAGGTGTGTTGAGTGCGTTGCGTATTGCCGGTGTGACCAACATCCAAACGCTTTACACCAACGATCTTGACTGCGGCCCTTACATTTCGCAAACCTTGCGCACCGACGAGACCGCTGACCAGATGGCAGCACGGGTCGCGATCTATCGCATGATGCGTCCTGGCGAGCCGCCAACAGAAGATGCCGTCGAAGCACTCTTCCAGCGCTTGTTTTACAGCGAAGACACTTACGATTTGTCACGTGTTGGTCGTATGAAAGTCAACAGCCGACTCGGCCGTGGTGATGACATCACCGGAGCCATGACGCTGACGAATGACGACATTCTCAAGGCGATTCAAATCCTTGTCGAGTTGCGCAACGGTCGCGGCCAGATTGATGATATCGATCACTTGGGCAATCGTCGTGTACGGTGTGTCGGTGAGTTGGCCGAGAACCAGTTCCGTGCGGGGTTGGTACGCGTCGAGCGCGCAGTTAAAGAGCGCTTGGGTCAAGCTGAAACCGAAAACCTGATGCCGCATGACTTGATCAATTCAAAACCGATTTCAGCTGCGATCAAAGAGTTCTTTGGTTCAAGCCAGTTGTCGCAGTTTATGGATCAAACCAACCCCTTGTCTGAAATCACGCACAAGCGTCGTGTTTCAGCGTTAGGACCTGGCGGTTTGACTCGTGAACGTGCAGGCTTTGAAGTTCGTGACGTGCACCCAACGCATTATGGTCGGGTTTGCCCAATCGAGACACCTGAAGGTCCAAACATCGGCCTGATTAACTCGATGGCGCTATATGCCCGCTTAAACGAGTACGGGTTTCTTGAAACACCGTACCGCAAAGTGGTCGATAGCAGCGTAACGGATCAGATTGAATATCTGTCGGCGATTGCTGAAGGCGATTACATCATTGCTCAGGCAAACGCCGAGCTGAGCGAAACAGGTCGCTTCACCGATGATCTCGTTGCATGTCGTCAAGCTGGCGAAACCTTGCTGACCGCGCCTGCTAACGTGCATTACATGGACGTGGCGCCTTCGCAGATTGTGTCTGTTGCGGCATCGTTGATTCCGTTCTTAGAGCACGATGACGCGAACCGCGCGCTGATGGGTGCAAACATGCAGCGTCAAGCTGTTCCATGTCTGCGTCCAGAAAAATCAGTGGTTGGTACTGGCATCGAGCGCACCGTTGCTGTTGACTCGGGTACAACCGTTCAAGCATTGCGTGGTGGCATTGTCGACCACGTTGATGCTGATCGTATTGTGATTCGGGTGAACGACGAAGAAAACGTCGCAGGCGAAGTCGGTGTTGATATTTACAACCTGATTAAGTACACACGTTCAAACCAAAACACCAACATCAATCAACGCCCAATCGTGCGTCGCGGTGACCGCGTCGTCACGGGTGACGTATTGGCTGATGGCGCGTCGACCGACTTAGGTGAATTGGCGCTTGGTCAGAATATGCTGATCGCCTTTATGCC
>CAIZGG010000489.1 GCA_903932425.1 uncultured beta proteobacterium
CATGAAACGTACCTACCAGCCTTCCGTTACCCGCCGTAAGCGTACTCACGGCTTTCGCGTGCGTATGAAAACACGCGGTGGTCGCGCAGTCATCAACGCCCGTCGTGCCAAAGGCCGTAAGCGTCTGGCCGTTTAATAAGCCAACTCAACTTATCAGCCAACTTGACTATCGTGGGCCGCGCGCCCACTTTCGAAAAATCTGCTCTGATGCCTAGCGCCACGTTTCCAACGGCGGCGCGTTTGCACCGCCCCACTGAGTTCTCTGCTGCCCTATCGGGTCGTCGGGTAGCGCGTGGGGCTTATTTTGTAGTGACCGCTAAAGTTGTTATTCCGCCTGATGAGACGAGTGGTTCGCCGCCAATCGCTCGTTTGGGCCTGATTATGGCCAAGCGGTTTGCTCACCATGCCACCACGCGCAATGCACTCAAACGTGTTGTGCGCGAAGCGTTTCGTACCTGTCGGCTTTCTTTACCTGCAGCAGATTATGTGGTCCGACTGAACAGGCGTATTGAGTCGGTCAGCTTAAGTGCGCTCAAGCGAGCGGCGCGGCAAGAGGCAGACTCGCATTTTGCTAAGGCCTGTCAATGTTAAAGGCGCTTTTGATTTACCCGATTCGGGCTTACAAATTTCTGTTGAGCCCCTGGTTAGGCAACAGTTGTCGGTTTACCCCAAGCTGCTCAAGTTATGCCATTGAGGCGATTGAAACGTGGGGGGCTTTAAAAGGGTTTGGGCTCGCGCTCGCGCGTTTGGGTCGTTGCCACCCTTGGTGCCAAGGTGGATTTGACCCGGTTCCAACCCAACAATCAAAAATAGTTTTAAAAAACACTGACTGTGAAGAACCTTCACACCGCTGTCATCTAGATTAACGCTAAACTTCAAGCCTTCTCTGGTTCGCTTTTTTATATATTTGGGCAAGTATGGACATCCGTCGCACCATTCTCTTGATGATATTTTCATTTTCCCTGCTGATGCTGTGGAACAACTGGCAAGTCCATCAAGGAAACCCCCCTCTGTTCGGCGCACCTACCGCGAGCGTCAAGCCAAAGTCTGAGAGTGCTGACCCAGCATCTTCCGCCTCTGTCGCCGGCGTGCCGAACGCACCTGCGACACCAACTAGCCCCACTGTCGCAACGGTACCCGGGGTCTCTGCAACTGCAAACCCAGCATCACAGACCGTGGTGTTTAAAACAGATGTGCTTGCTCTAACGTTTGACCTACAAGGCGCTCAACTCGTGCGCACTGATTTATTAGCGTTTCCTTCTGTTGAGGATCCTGCAAAGCCATTTACATTATTAGAACGTGCCGCAGGGCACACCTATGTTGTTCAGTCAGGTTTAACGGGTGCAGCTGCTGGTGTGGCATTTCCCAATCACCTTGCACCCTTCACTCTTGAAACCGCTGCGCGTGAATTAACTGGCGACACGTTAGTCATTAAGTTTTCGTCTGTATCTGGCGACGTAAAGTTAACTAAAACTTTTACGCTTAAGCGTGGCGACTATGCGGTGACTGTTGCTCATCACATCGAGAATCTGTCCGCTCAACCCATTACCCCTTCGGTTTACTTACAAATTACTCGCGATGGGTCAGATCCTGCGGGTACCAGTAGTGCCCCTAGGTTCTTAAGTGGGCCAGCAAATTTTTTCGGTGCCGCAATTTACTCCGAGCAAGAAAAATTTCAAAAGGTGACGTTGGCTGAAATTGAAAAGCGTAAAGCGACTTATATCAAACAAGCAGATAACGGCTGGTTTTCTTTTATTCAGCACTACTTTGTAACTGCTTGGGTACCTGCGCAAGGTAAATCACGTAGTTACGATTTAACCGAACTGGAAAAAAATCTTTTTGCTCTTCGTAGCATCGAACCAGTCGGTGCCATTGCAGCAAACAGCAATTTGACCATCACTTCAAAGTTGTGGATTGGTCCGCAAGACCAGTCAGCGCTTGAGGCGTTAGCACCCGGCTTAGAACTCGTCGTCGACTACGGACGACTCACTATTATCGCGAAACCCGTATTTTCTTTGATGACTTGGTTATTTTCATTATTGGGTAACTGGGGCTGGACCATCGTGCTGTTAACGGTGCTAATTAAGGCTGCGTTTTATCCTTTGTCGGCTGCAAGCTACCGCTCAATGGCTAAGATGAAAATGGTTGCGCCTCGCTTACAAGCCTTGAAAGAGAAATTTGGTGACGATCGCCAAAAGCTCAACACAGCCATGATGGAGATGTATCGCACCGAAAAAATTAACCCCCTCGGTGGTTGCTTACCAATCGTGATTCAAATCCCGGTATTTATTTCGCTGTACTACGTATTGGGTTCAAGCGTTGAACTACGCGGTGCGCCTTGGATACTTTGGGTACACGATCTGGCCGTTCGGGATCCCTACTTTATTCTTCCCGCCATCATGATGGCAACCATGTTCTTGCAAATGCGTTTGAATCCAACGCCACCTGATCCAGTGCAAGCGAAGGTCATGATGTTTATGCCTTTAGTATTTGGTGGCATGATGTTCTTCTTCCCTTCTGGACTCGTACTTTATTGGTGCGTGAATAACATCTTGTCGATCGCACAACAGTGGTACATCACAAAGAAGATGGCCACTCTCGCTACAGTGGTACACCGCTAGGGCTTGATATTGAATGTCCTCTTCAAAGCAACGCCCGATCGTCGCGATCGCTACCGCCCCAGGTAGGGGTGGGATCGGTGTCATACGCGTCTCTGGGCCCCATTTGGGGCCCTTTATCTATGCGTTGCTTGGTAGACCTCTTGAGCCCCGGCATGCAACATACTGTCGATTTCCTGACGCACTCGACAAAACAATTGATCAAGGTATTGCGCTTTATTTTGTAGGACCTGCCTCTTACACCGGTGAAGATGTCCTTGAGTTACAAGGTCATGGCGGCCCAGCCGTCATGCAACAACTATTGAATCGATGTTTAACTGTTGGCGCACCATTCAATATTCAAATCGCTTCGCCCGGCGAATTTACCCTACGTGCTTTTTTAAACGACAAAATCGATTTGGCTCAAGCAGAAGCTATTGCTGACCTCATCGATGCATCCTCCGAAGCCGCAGCACGCGCCGCTGTCGTTTCAATGACTGGCTCTTTTTCGCGGGTGATCAACACACTCGCTGCTTCAATCGTGCACCTTAGGATGCTTGTCGAGGCAACACTTGATTTTCCTGAAGAAGAAATTGAATTTCTCGAAAAATATCAAGCGCACAATAAACTAGAAATCATTCAAAACGAACTCTCTGAAATTTTGGCAGCCTCACGCCAAGGTGTAGTGTTACGAGAAGGCTTGCATGTCGTTTTGGCTGGAGAACCGAACGTTGGCAAGTCAAGTTTATTAAATGCGCTTGCTGGGCAAGATCTTGCCATTGTCACCAATATTGCTGGTACAACAAGGGATAAAGTCAGTCAGGTAATTTCCCTTGATGGGGTTCCTATTACCATCACTGATACTGCTGTTCTGCGCGATACAGATGACGCCATCGAAACGATTGGCATTGAGCGCACATGGGCAGCTATTGAACAAGCGGATGTCATCCTACATTTAAGTGCCGTTGGTTCTAATCATCTAACCCTGGATCCCGAGATTCAAAGGCGGCGCTCTGTAAAATCAATTGTGCTAAGAGTTTGTAACAAAGTGGATTTGGCTGAAGAATTCATTGACACCACGAACGACACACTATTGATCTCTGCTAAGACAGGTCTTGGGCTTGAGACCTTACGCGCAAAGCTGCTAGAACTTGCTGGCTGGAATCCTGGTCAAGAATCCCCGTGGTTGGCCCGTCAGCGCCATGTTGACGCCTTACTGTTAGCACAGCATCATCTTTTGCAGGCAAGTGAGTACGCGCTGCAAAAAGATCTTGTACTAGATCTTTTTGCGGAAGAGCTTCGCTTGGCACATAGCCAACTAGGGTTGATCACAGGCCAAATGACACCCGATGATTTACTAGGTGAAATTTTTTCGCGATTCTGTATCGGAAAATGATTCTTAAATTATTCGACTGTCCAGCCGCCATCAACAGGTAATACAGCACCGGTAATATCTTTTCCAGCGTCACTACATAAAAACACTGCGAAATTCGCGACGCTTGTCATTGCTACAAAACGACCTGTTGGATGACGACTAGAAATGTAATCCTGCTCGGCCTGTGCAACTGTAATACCCTCTCGTTTTGCATTCGCAGCAATGCGTTCAACAATTGGTGGAGTGGGCACAGTTCCTGGGCACAAGGCATTACAAGTAATTCCATCCGTTGCGACATCCATTGCCGTACTTCTGGTTAAACCTATCAATGCTGTTTTGGTCGTGATGTAAGCCACTCGGTTAGGCGTTGCCGTCGTACCGTATACAGAAGAAATGTTGATAATTCTTCCCCACTTCTTTTTTTTCATTGTGGGTACAGTCAGTCGCGAAGTATGGAACGCAGACGATAAATTCACGGCTATCGACTCATCCCAAGAGGCTGTCTCAAGGGTATCTATTGCGGCAAAATTTCGAATTACGGCGTTGTTAATCAAGATATCAACGCCGCCAAATCGTTCATTTGCTTGATGAACGAGCTCTTCGATCTCAGAAACTACCGTTAAATTTGCCCGGCTATGCAAGACTGACACGCCAAATTGAGACTTTAATTTGTCGCTTGCAGTCTGTACCTGTTCGAGTGGTTCAAGCCCATGCAAAATAACATTTGCCTGTTGTTGTGCAAAGGCTTCAGCCATTGCATAACCCAGACCAGCAACTGAACCTGTAATTAAAACGGTCTTGCCGTGCAACATGACAATCCTTTATTTAAGTATCAACATAACAATGGCGATGTTGTTTCTACACATCAAATGTAAATTAGTTACAAAAATTTTAGCTGTGGATAACAAGGGCTACAGGCCTGTGAACAAACTGTGCATGAGCAATGAGTAACTGTGTCTGTTCCATCAAACACAAAACTTGTTCAACTTGATCCACAAATCTAAACAGAGCTTATTCACACTGAAATTTTATCGTAACATATTGATAATAATGATTAATATAGTGTTATACCAGTTATCCACAGGCCTTATTATCCATTAGTTTTTATATATAAAACAAGAAAGAGATAAAACAGAATACCGCTATAGCTCAAAAATCTTTGTTTGTAATTAAATTAATTTCTCATCGTTTGATCGTGGTTAAATTAAACCTTCGCTAAACGTTCAATCGCTAAATCAAGGGTGGCAACCTGCTTAGCAAAGCAAAAGCGAACAAGTTGGTGATTCGATTCGAGGGCATCGGATGACTGATAAAAGGCAGAAACAGGGATCACTGTAACTCCGTGCGTTTGTGTTAACCAGATCGCGAATTCAGCTTCTGATTGATCAGAAATCTGGCTGTAATCGGCCAACAAAAAGAAGGTGCCAGGGCTTGGCAAAACATTAAAACGAGTTTGTTTAAGCCCATGGCTCAAATAATCCCGTTTAGCTTGGTAAAAATTGGGCAATGTTAAATAAGTGCTTGGATCAGAGGTATAGGCCGCTAAGGCGTGTTGAAAAGGCGATGGCACAGTAAAAACCATAAATTGATGGACTTTTCTAAGCTCTGCGGTCATTGCTGGTGGAGCGCAACAGTAACCAATTTTCCAACCGGTTGTATGAGTGGTTTTGCCGAACGATGAAATCAAAAACGTTCTGGCCACAAGTGCTGGTCGGGTAGCAAGGCTAAGATGTGTCACGCCATCAAAAATGATGTGTTCGTAAACCTCATCTGAAAGTAAAAAAAGATTGTGTTTCTGAGTCAACGCTTCGAGTTCGTCAAGATCAGCGGCAGTAATAACAGCTCCAGTCGGATTGTGCGGAAAATTTACGATCAACAGCTTTGTTTTACTTGTTATTGCTGCTTTAACTAGATCCCAGTCAACGCTATAGACAGGATGAGTTTGGGTTGGAGCACGCATAGGAACACTGATTGCTCTACCTCCAGCCAGAGTAATGGCAGGGATATAACAGTCATAGCACGGCTCTAAAACGATCACGTCATTGCCTGTCCCAACACAAGCTAGGATGCTCGCCATGATTGCTTGTGTTGCACCGCTAGTAATAGTGATCTCAGTTTCAGGATCGTAGCGATGTTGATAAAGAGTCGCTATTTTTTGACTAATCACCTGGCGCAGCGAAGGTACGCCAGCCATTGCCGGGTATTGGTTGAACCCGTTTGTCATCGCATCAGATACGAGATTTAAGAGTGCTGGATCAGTATTGAAGTCAGGAAACCCCTGCCCCAAGTTGATTGCCTGGTATTCCAAAGCCATTTTGCTCATGGTGGTAAATATTGTGGCGCCGACAGCGGGTAATTTTGATTTTATTTGCATGGTGGCAAGCATGAAGAGAATGAAGTACCGATAAGTCGAATTTGAAGCTGACTTCAGGTTATTGGTGTGATTAGCAAATCTTTGTCTATAAGGCGTGAATAAACACTCTGTACACAGGATATCCACTAAGTATCCACAAGATATTAACAAGTTACACAGCAACTTATGCACAAGAGGTGGCAAAAATAGTCTGTGACATGATGACTTATCCCTATTTATACAGAGTTATTCGCCAGTTATACAAAGGTTATTCACAAACTTATTAAGTTGATTGTTTCACGTGAAACAATCTCAAGTGAACAAGATAGATGTGAGGTGATTCTAGGGAAATAGAATCAGGTTTGTGTATTCGTAAGGTGTTAGTCTTATTTTTTTCAGAAGTACACGAAGTAGCCGCTAGTATTGGCACTAATCTCTGTTACCTCACTACTAAGTGAAACACATCAGTTTTAGACTAATAGATCTAAAATCTTAAGTAACAGTTGCCGTCACCGTAAAAGCTCGAAAAACATTGTTTCTTGCTCCGTTGTTGTGTCTCTATTACCTTAGAGGTAATTTCCAGATTTTCGGATAAATAGATAGCTAATATTTTTTGAATATTAGATCTTTCTGTATTGATTTCGTTGATGTTTCACGTGAAACATATCTGCAAATTGAAGCTACGAGTCTATAATCCATCCCCCAAGATCTTTTAAATATTATGAATATGAATCACCCTACTGTTTTTGATGTTCTTGTGGTTGGAGGTGGCCATGCTGGTACCGAGGCGGCTCTTGCTTCTGCCAGAAGTGGAGCAAAAACACTCTTACTCACTCACAATATTGAAACACTTGGGCAGATGTCATGTAATCCTTCTATTGGCGGGATTGGTAAAGGTCATTTAGTTAAAGAAATTGATGCACTTGGTGGTGCGATGGCGATTGCTACTGACGAGGCTGGAATTCAATTTCGAATTCTAAATGCCTCTAAAGGACCTGCAGTTCGTGCCACCCGTGCTCAAGCAGATAGAGTTTTATATCGGCAAGCAATTCGTCAACGCTTAGAAAATCAGCCTAACTTGTGGTTATTTCAACAGTCGGTTGATGATCTACTGTTGGAAGGTGACCGTGTAGTGGCAGCGGTGACACAATCGGGAAACACCTTTAAAACAAAGGCTTTAGTTTTAACCGCCGGAACATTTTTAAATGGTCTGATTCATATTGGTTTGCAAAACTATTCTGCTGGAAGAGCAGGTGATCCCTCCGCATCTTCGTTAGGTGCAAGGCTTCGAGAATTGAAGCTTCCGCAAGGCCGTTTAAAAACGGGTACCCCACCCCGTATCGATGGGCGAAGTATTGACTATTCTTTAATCACAGAGCAACCGGGCGATTTAGATCCAGTACCTGTATTTTCGTATTTGGGTCATCAATCGTTACATCCTAAACAAGTACCATGCTGGGTCACTCATACAAATGCCAGAACACATGACATCATTCGTGGTGGGTTAGATCGCTCACCAATGTATAGCGGGGTGATTGAGGGAATCGGTCCTAGATATTGCCCATCTATTGAAGACAAGGTTCATCGGTTTGCGGATAAAGATTCTCATCAAATATTTTTAGAGCCAGAGGGTCTGACGACCAACGAAATATATCCAAATGGCGTGTCAACGAGCTTACCCTTTGATATTCAGTTAGATCTAATTCGTTCGATGAAAGGCTTAGAAAACGCGCATATTGTTCGCCCAGGATATGCCATTGAATATGACTATTTTGATCCACGAGAATTAAAAGCCACACTTGAAACAAAGAGTATTAAAGGCTTATTTTTTGCCGGGCAAATTAATGGAACAACTGGTTATGAAGAGGCTGCTGCTCAAGGGCTAATCGCGGGTATTAATGCTGCCCGAGCATCCAGACAACAGAGCCCGTTTATTTTGCGTCGAGATCAGGCCTATATGGGTGTCCTAATCGATGATCTCATTACTAAAGGTGTTACGGAGCCATACCGCATGTTTACCTCACGCGCGGAGTATCGCCTGAGTTTACGAGAGGACAATGCAGATTGGCGTCTTACCGAAAAAGGTAGGGAATTTGGATTAGTGGACGATCAGCGGTGGAATTCATTTACAAAAAAGCGCGAAACTGTTGAAACCGAGGTTGCCCGATTACGTGGAACTTGGATAAACCCGCGTATGTTAGCACCCGAAGTCGCAACACAAATATTAGGAAAAGAAATTGAGCGCGAGTACTTACTATCAGATTTGTTAAAGCGCCCCAACGTTTCTTATCAAAATCTTGTTAATATGCCGATGAATCAGGGGCACGAGCTCCCCACCGGTCTGCCCCCAGGCGACGAGGCTGAACAAGTCCAAATCCAGATTAAATACGAGGGTTACATCACGCGTCAGCAAGATGAAGTTGACCGACATCAAGCACAGGAAGCACTTGTCATACCGGCTGACCTTGATTTCAGTACAGTCACTAGCCTCTCGTTTGAAGTTCGACAAAAACTAAAAACACACCGACCAGAAACAATTGGCCAAGCTTCGCGCATATCGGGTGTAACACCTGCTGCGATCTCTTTACTCTTGATACATCTCAAGCGCCACCAGTATGGCAAAGCAGCCTAACGTGAGTACCCAAACGATTGGGATCTCTGGGCTGAGCGTCAGCGAGCGCCTGACGCGCGCCTTAGCTACGCTTAAGCTTATTGCAACACCCGAACAAGAAGTGGCGTTGCTTGAGTACTTAACGCAACTTTTACGTTGGAACAAGACCTACAACTTGACGGCCATTAGGGATCCTAATCAAGCGCTTGTTCATCATATTTTTGATAGTCTTTCACTGGTTAATCCAATTCAACGAACTCTGAACCTTAGTGCCACCTCCATCGGGACAATTATCGATGTAGGTTCAGGTGGCGGACTGCCAGGCGTGATCATCGCTATTATGCTTCCAACGGTGAAAGTCACCTGCGTAGATGCAGTAGAAAAAAAAGCACTATTTGTGCGGCAAATGGCAGGCGTACTCGCGCTTAAAAATTTGAGCGCATTACACGCTCGTATCGAAACGCTTGAACCCCTTCACAGCACCCTCGTCACCTCACGCGCCTTCGCCTCCTTAACCGACTTCGCCCAACTCGCAGGTAAGCATGTCTGCGAACAAGGTCACTTACTCGCAATGAAAGGCATCACCCCAACCGACGAAATATCTGCACTCAGCACCCTTACTACGTGGTCGGCAAAAGAAGTAGAACCCCTGACAGTTCCAGAGCTTGAAGCCCAGCGATGTCTGGTCTGGATGCAACGGAAAGGAACCTAATGAATACCACAGCGACACCTATGACAGCTCGAGTTTTTTGTATCGCCAATCAAAAAGGCGGGGTTGGTAAAACAACCACCACAATTAATCTTGCGGCTGGGCTTGCGAAACACAAGCAACGAGTCTTACTAATCGATCTTGATCCTCAAGGCAACTCAACAATGGGCAGCGGGATTGATAAAAGCACACTTGCACACAACTTATATCAAGTACTAATTGGTGAGGCAACGATTCAAGAAGCGGTCGTGGCATCAGAAAGTGGGGGCTACGATGTACTGCCCTCTAACCGCGAACTATCCGGTGCCGAGATTGATCTAGTAGGGATGGAAGATCGAGAGTTACAACTCAAACAGGCGATTGCGAAAGTTCAACTGCAATATGACTTTGTGTTGATCGACTGCCCTCCTACGCTGTCACTGTTGACGTTAAACGGCTTGGCCGCAGCGCATGGGGTCATCATACCGATGCAATGTGAATATTTCGCACTTGAAGGGCTTTCTGACCTCGTCAATACAATTAAACGCGTCCATCGAAACATCAACCCCGAACTCAGTTTGATTGGCTTACTGAGAGTAATGTTTGATCCACGCGTGACTTTGCAACAACAAGTCTCGGCGCAGCTTGAAACGCACTTTGGCGATAAGGTGTTCAAAACAGTGATACCGCGCAACGTACGTCTTGCAGAGGCCCCGAGCCATGGCATGCCGGGTGTCGTCTATGACCCAACATCGCGGGGCGCACAAGCCTATATTGCTTTTGGCGCCGAAGTGATCGACCGCGTTCGTACAGGTCAAAAATAAAAATATAGAAACGTGCCGCGACATGCGTGCACGCATCATAAGGAAAGATAATGGTAACGAAGAAACCAAAAGGCTTGGGCCGCGGCCTTGACGCATTATTAGGTGCAGACACCAACAGCCTTGATCAAGTCGGGCAAACGACTGCCCTTCCCACCTCACCGAGTACGTTGTTAGTCTCACAGCTTCAAGCGGGTAAGTATCAGCCTCGCACACGTATGGACGAAGGAGCGTTGGCCGAACTGGCAGACTCAATACGCGCGCAAGGTATCATGCAGCCGATTTTAGTACGGCCACTCGATGCCCTTGAAGGTCGCTATGAAATCATTGCAGGCGAACGACGCTTTCGTGCAGCCCAGTTAGCGGGCTTAACAGAGGTACCTGTGTTGGTAAAAGACGTTGCAGATGAACACGCTGCTGCAATGGCGCTGATTGAGAATATTCAACGTGAGGATTTAAATCCGCTCGAAGAAGCACAGGGGGTTAAAAGACTTATCGAAGAGTTTGGCTTAACGCATGAGCAGGCAGCCACGGCGATTGGACGCTCGCGCTCAGCCACCAGCAATTTGTTGCGCTTACTCAATTTAGCATCACCCGTACAAACGATGTTGCTTGCTGGCGATATCGACATGGGACATGCGCGCGCACTGCTTGCGGTTGATGCGGCAATACAAATTCAACTGGCGAATCAAATTATCGCCAAGCGACTCTCGGTTCGTGACGCAGAGGCGTTGGTCACGCAAACGCTCAAAGAACCTGCCGCAAAAACGACTGCCAAAAAGAGCGCTCAGTCACGCGACGTCACCCGCCTTGAAGAAGCCCTGTCGGATCAGCTTGGTACCAAAGTTACTTTAAAAGTCGCAAGCAAAGGACGCGGCCAATTAATCATCGACTTTCATGGTTGGGATCATTGTTCATCGCTTATCGAAAAGCTTAATCTTAAAGAAAATATCGACGCTTAAGCAATGCAACACAGCAGGTAAATTAAAGACCCCAGCAGACGGTAAAACCTGCGTGAGCCAAACGATCATACTAGCCAGTGTTAGGAGACAAACGTGAAACAAGACCAATACAAACTCGTCGCACCAGAATTATTAAAGAGCTGGTTACATGATCAACAAGAGATCGCCCTACTTGATGTTCGTGAACACGGTCAGTATGGCGAAGAACATCTTTTCTATGTTGTCTCTGTGCCGTACAGCAAACTAGAGCACGAAGTGCAAAGATTGGTGCCGCGTAAAACAGTACGACTGGTCTTGGTCGGTGATGATAAAAATGAACTCACGGCACGGGCAGCACGCCGTCTCAGTCAGCTGGGATACACCGATATTTATTTGCTTGACGGTGGCATTACGCAATGGAAAAAGGCGGGCTACCAAGTCTTTGCTGGGGTGAACCTGCCAAGCAAAGCGTTTGG
>CAIZGG010000490.1 GCA_903932425.1 uncultured beta proteobacterium
GCAAACGCTTAACGCGATTGAAGACATGAGCTTGCGTGATGGTTACCGCTATGAGCAGGACATGACCGCGGCAATCGCAAAAACCGAAGATGCCAAAGAAGCACAACGGGCGTTCTTAGAAAAGCGCGCACCGGTGTTTGTCGGGCGCTAGCAGCGAGAGGCCATGACGAGTCAGATTGAAGTCTATGCAGGCACTGCCGGGCACTCGGCCTGGTTTAGCAATGACCTTGGGCAAACCTGGGTGCATCCCAACAGTCACTCTGGCATGTATCTCGAGGCGCGGGTCTGGTCCTACAGCTCTCACCCGTCCGATCCAAACCTGCTTTACGCCGGCACAGATATGGGCTTGTTTCGCTGGGACGAACGTACCACTCGCTGGACTGCGCTTGCCTCACCGATGGCTGACATCTGGGCTTTGACGCAAGATCCAGACGACGCGCGTGTGCTCTATGCCGGCACTCGCCCGGCAGCGTTTTATCGTTCGGCCGATGCCGGGCTGACTTGGCACGAGTTGCCGGCGCCTGGCATTCAAAAATTCTCAGAGATCAATATGGGCCCCACACGGGTCACTCAGATCTTGTTTGATCCTCTTGAGCACAACACCATCTGGGCCGTCGTTGAAATCGGTGGTGTCTATCGCAGCCTTGATCGCGGCAACACCTGGCAGCTTAAAACTGAGGGACTGGTGTCTTGCGACATGCATGGCATCGCCATTGTTCACGATGCCTCGGGACAGAAAATTCTTTATGCCACCACCAACCGCGGCTTGCATCGCAGTGTTGATCATGGTGAGACTTGGGTGTTTGTTTTGCTGGACTCGCTCTGGCAATACACCCGCGGGATCACGGTGCAGCCAGACAACGATTCCGTTTTATTTTTAACTAACGGCAATGGGCCGCCAGGCAACACCGGGCAGTTATGGCGCAGTCAGGATTATGGCGATACCTGGCACAAGCTGACTTTGCCCGGGCATTTAAATAGCACCCCTTGGGCGGTGGCGACTCACCCACACGATCCCCAATTATTGTTTTCCTACACAAACTTGGGGCAACTATTTCGCAGCACAGATGGCGGCGATCATTGGCAGCGCCTGCCACACGAGTTTGGCGAGCTACGCACCTTGCACTGGCGGCCGACGCAATATGCGGCCGACCGACCCGCGCACTCGATTACAGTGCGCCCGCCGGTAACGGCGTAAGACCTTACAGCGCGCGCCCGATTGCGTCGCCTTCAGCGGTCGCGGCAAGAATATTTCTTGCCGCGCGGCAATCGCCAATTAAGTGCACCTCGACACCTGCCGCTTTAAGCGGCAGTGCCAACTCGTCATTGGGTTGTCTGGGTGTTGAGTAAGCAACGAACGCCACGTTTTCGATGCCTTTTAAGGCGCCACCATAAATACTGACGTATTGCAGCGTCGCTTCATTTTCAAAGGTATCCGTCCAACGTGGCTCGACGGCGTAGAGCACCTCAATGTCTTTTTCATGAAACCGTCGGTAGATCCCTTGACGCGTCACAAGCGCGACCTCGTCGGCAATCGTTGCGCGCGGAGTCATCACCACAACCCGATCAAACAAGGTGTGCAGGCGTTCGGCCGCAGCGTACGTGCCTTCGGTGTGATCCATATCCAAAATGACCGCAGTTCCTGATTGGCGCTGTGTCACGCCGTCAAGTTCGCTCATGGCGCGACGCAGATCAGGGATCCACCCTTCTTGGCGCAAGGCCTCAGGCAACATGCGTGGCCATATCATTGTTGAGCCTGTGGCAAGCACCACAGTCTCGGGCTTGTATTGCAAAATCGTCTCAAGCGTTGCGTCTTGATTGAGTTGATAGTCAACGCCTACACGCGCCCCTTCAACGTACTGGTAATCGTAAATACTGCTCAAATCCTCGCCACCGGGTAAGGACACCAGTTGACGCACTTTGCCACCTACCTCTGAGGCGCGCGTGATCAGTGTCACGTGGTGCCCACGTGCCGCAGCGATCCAAGCCGCTTCAAGCCCCGCAACACCGCTGCCCACCACGACCACCCGCTTTTTTACGGCTGCCGGCGTGAACACCTCGTCGAGCTCATCTGGCATCGCCACTCGCGGATTGTTATCGCAAGCGATTGGCATGTGAGCCACGATTGTTTTCCAACAGGTATTGCCACCCACGCAATAACGAATTCGCGAGGCTTGCCCGAGTTGCGCTTTGCGCGACCAGGCCGCATCCGTGATCAGCGCTCGGCCAATCCCCACCAACTCAGCCTCGCCTTGCTCAATGATGGCATCTGCTTGTGCGGGGTCATTAATACGACCAAGTGCCATCACTGGCACCTGACCCACCGACGCCTTCAAGGCCTTTAAGGTCGGTGCGTAAGGATTACGCTCTTTGTTCGCATCGGGGATATGCAATTCGAGCGTTCTGGCATGCGCGCCCTGCGCAAAGCAAACGTAATCGATCAAGCCTGTTTGCGTCACGCGGGTGGCAATCTGCGAGGCGGCAGCGTGATCGTTACTGCCGGCAATACCGTCGTTGCTTGGCAACTTGATGCCTAAAATAAAATCGGTGCCAACGCGCTCACGCACCAGCTTAATCATCTCAAGTACCAAGCGCATGCGATTTTCAAAACTGCCGCCATAGCTATCGGTGCGAGTATTTGAATAGGCCGACATAAACTGATGAAACAAATGTCCGTGGCCCGCCGAAAACTCAACCCCGCTAAAGCCACAACGCTTCACGCGCGCGGCCGACTCAACAAAATGACCTAGCAAAGTCGAGATTTCGTCAGCAGACAGCACATGCGGCATGGTCCAGCTAATGTCATCCGGTAAAGGCGAAGCCCCGATGGCTTCATAATTTCTACCGGGAGCATGACGCCCGCGCCCAGCGTCTTGTATTTGTGCAATCAGCCTGCAATCTTCCGCTTCAACCGCTTTGGCCCAGCGTGTGAGGCTCTCTTCGGCATGCGCGTTCCAGGCACGAACACGGGTGGCAACCTTTTGATGCGGCGCCACCGCTAGAGGCTCAGTCACCAACATCGCCGCGCCACCGCGGGCGCGATTCAAGTGATACTGAATCAGGCGATCCGTGGCGCGCCCGTCGGCACCCGTCACGGTAGTCATCGACGGATGCACAATACGATTACGCAAGCGCCTGCCTGCTAATTCGAGGGGAGAAAACAAACTGGCGTACGGGGTCATGGCTGTCTCGGTGTTGCAAAGTCTTGTTGTTTTTGATCGCTAGGCGCGTCAATCGCGTCCTGTCAAGCAACGTCGATGTCAGCGTTTTTGCTACTGTAATCTACCGCGGCGCTAATTTCACCCCTTGCACGCTGATCGCTTGACACAAAGCTTGCCCAGCATTACGTTGATACCAAACTACAACTGTATTCTGGAGACTCTCATGAGCCAAGCTCAACCTGTTCGCTTTCCGATTTTGACCCCTGAAGAAATGAGCCCCCGTCAAAAAGAAGTGGCAGCAGCCATCGCTGGCGGCCCACGCGGCGGCATTCGCGGCCCTTTTTTAGCCTTAATTCATAACCCCGAACTCGCCAATCGCGTTCAGCAGTTGGGTGAGCACCTGCGCTATGGCAACTCTTTAAGCCTGGCTCACATCGAGCTGATTGTGTTGACCGTTGCACGTCACTGGAACTGCCAATACGAATGGTTTGCGCACGAGCGCATCGCACGCAGCACGACCGATTTGGCCGATGGCATCATCAAGGCGCTAGCGCTTGGCCAACTGCCGCCCAATATGACCGCAGAGCAAAACACCTTACATTTACTCGCAAAAGAGTCGCTTGCCAACGGCGAACCTAGCGATGCAGTGTACGAGCAAGCCGCCAAGTTTTTTGGACGCGCTGGCGTGTTAGATGCCCTGGCACTGACGGGTTACTACAGCATGGTGGCAATGTTCTTGAACACGGCAAAGATTCCGTTGCCTGACGGCACTCCCATCCCACTACAACCGTTACAAAAATAGAGCGACCCAAGCCGAGCGCTTCTCTCACAGCCCTCAGGGCTAGATCGACGACCAGCCTCGTCACCTGAGGGCCTGCGAGTGAGGGATCAAGTGACAAGCGCGCACAGCCGCCTTGTCATAAATAGGTGTTCGTAGTGATTTTGACAAGGAATGTTGTATAACGCTTGCTGTTGGCGCTTGTTCGAGCGTCGTATCAGACCTTGCTCGCGTGACCATCCTTTTAGTCTTTTGCACCTTCTTCGCCCTCTTGCTCGCAGCCTATGCGCTCGGGCATTATTTTTGTGGGCTCGTATTTTTGACCCGTCGAGTGAGCCCTCGCGAATTTACGTTGAACGGGCAAGAACCAATCTCGGTGCTAGTGCCCGCACGCAACGAGGGCGCACTTGCTCTCGACGCACTCGAGTCGCTCTTGACCCAAGACCACTGCGGCCCGATCGATATCTATCTGCTCGTTAACGACCAGCACGACACCTCAATTCCCTTTTTGCGGCAGCTGTTTTTGCAACAGCACGAGCCCTCTGCCGTCGAACGGCTCGACTCGCTCTTGTCAGCAAACACCCTTAGCGGTGCTCAAGGTATCTGCAAACTCAGCACCCACGGCAATACAACCCTTTATGTCGCCCTGGCGGGCGTTGACGCCAAAAGTGAAAAAATTAACTGGTTGGTTTCGCAACTTGCTACGCCTTATGTGGCGATACTCGATTGTGACCACCAGGCGCAGACTGACTGGTTACGTACTTCACTCATTTTGTTACACGAGCAATCTGCAGCCATGGTGCAAGGCCGTCGACGGCCTGTACAGGCAAAGGGCTTTTTCAGCTTTTGGGATTCGTTACATCAACACATCGGCTGTGAGCTCTTTAACGCTGCGTTTACACGGCTTGACCTGACTGTCTTTTTTACCGGCACCACGGCAGTCATGCGCACCACGCTCTTGAAGTCGTCGCCTCTCACCCACTGCATCACCGAAGATATCGATTTGAGCTATCGCCTGTTTATGCGTGGGCTCAAAGTGATCGCTAACCCCCACAGTGGGTCGCGCGAAGAGACTTCGCCCGATCTGTACAGTTTTTTAGCACGGCGCCGACGTTGGGCCAGTGGCCATACCAGCGCTTTTTTCAAACATCTGTCGCTCCTGCGTGACGCGCCTGTTGGCACTCAGGACAGGCTTCAGTTTCTGTTTCACGGGACGCATTATTTGATCGTTCTTGGCGTGTTTGTTTTACACGCATTGATCGGCGTGTATTTTTTGAAAGAGTTGTCGTGGCTTTCACAGGCCGCAGCCTTAGGCGCAAGCTTAATGGTTGCCACTGGCATTGCTCATACGCAACGCACGACCCAAGTCGCGACACGTGTACTTGAAGTGTTATTGCTCTGGGCTTGGTTTGCTCCAGCGTTGATTGTGCTCATGAACGTCTTGCACGCCGCGCTGGTTGGCGATCTCTCTCGTGCTGCTCTGCCCATCCACGGCGCGGTACAAGTGATCGGGCTCATTGCCTTGTGTGCGCCAATCGTTGTCTTACTGTTGGGCTTGCTGGGCTTTCGTCAAGCAACAGCGGGTAGCGTCTTTAAAAGCGTGGTCACCTACCCGCTGGCCTTCTACCTGGATATCGCAGGAATTTTGCTTGGGCTGTTAGATTGCCTGACTGGCCAAAATCGCTGGCGCGCAGTGTCTCGGGTGCACCAGCACACGACGCGTCCCGCTACACTGTCTGGCGTGACGTCACCCGTTACCGCACTTTTTTCTCGGATCCCTTCTATGTTTCGCGCCGCGCTTTTTTTTGCTCTCGTGATTTTTGCTGTTGGCGTGCTGTATCGACCAAGCAGTTCAATCACCGCGACACCTGCCGCCTGCACCGCACAACAATTTGATACGGATCCCTGGATTGTTCCGTTCAAGAAAGAGTCAAGTTATTGCACGAATACTGCAACGGCCACTCCAATTGCGGGTAGCCGCTCAGGCAACTTTAAAGCGTTACGAAACGACACCTTCAACACCATCGACTCAACCTACTGGGATCGGATGGACACCACCTTCTTTTGTAATCAAGCCGTTTTTTCACCAAACAACATCGTGCAAAGGCCTGAGGGCGGAGTCAAGCTCAACATCGAGCGCCAGGCCGCACAAGACCGTGCGTACACTGCCGCCGACCTTACCACCAAAGATACCCCAGAGGCCAAATTTAAATTTGGTCGCTTCGAAACTGTCTTTAAACCCACCAAAGAGCCTGGTGTCGTTTCAAGTTTCTTTCTGTATCGCTTTGATCCTTGGCAAGAGATCGATGCCGAGTTTTTAGGTAACGATACGACCAAGATCTTGCTCAACGTTTTTTATAATCCGGGGCAAGACGGCGATCTCTACAACTACGGCTTGCGCGGCACCCCAGTCGTGATTGATCTTGGCTTTGATGCTTCTCTCGAGTTTCATCGTTATGCGATTGAATGGGAGCTCGATGAAATTCGCTGGTTTGTCGATGACAAACTCATACATGTGCGTAAAGCTGGCGCACCGACTCCGATCCCTCAATTACCGATGCGCTTTCACGTCAACACCTGGCCGATCTGCAGCGAAGAGCTCGCCGGAAAATTCTCACCCACTCGAGACTCAATGGGCTCTGAATTAAAGTCAGTGACGATTTCACAATGGGTGCCACCGCCACAAAAGCGCTTGATAGATTTTTTAAGTTCGTTGAAATGGTGGGGCGGCAACACTGATTGGCGACAATCTGCGCCTTGGTTGCATCGGTGAGTCGGGCATCGACAACACCAGTCAGTGCAACGCACCCACAATCATTCTTCAACTTTCCATAGTTGCAAAAACAAATCCTCAAACACAAGCCTTGTTTTGACGTGATTATTTTTTTCTAACGCGTGGCGAAACTGATCGGTTGGGCTATACAAGTACACCGCACCTTGGTGTGCTGGTAGCGTCCAAGTCGACTCTTGTGCAATTGGCACAAGCTGCAACTTAGCCTCTGGCTTCAAGATATTTGCCAGAGCAAAGAGATTGCCCGGATGATGCCGCTCTTGGTTACCCACAAGCAAAGGACTGGCAGATTGATTCATGATCTGAGCCACCTCTGGTAGGCTGATACTCAGCGATTTTGTCCACGGGGCTTGCTGCCGCGCATGCCTGATATTGGTGGCCATCGCTAGCACAACAATGCACAACACGGTCAACCAAACCAAGAGCTTCAGCACGCCGTTACGACTGCGCACACGCTCAGAAACCGAGGCTACACTCACCCGTATCAAAGCCTGATCTAAGGCAATTGCTAGCACCGCAATCACACCCAACCACACAGGCATTAAATAGCGCGCATTAGATGAGCGGATTCCTCCAAACAACAAATCGGGCACTAACAGCAACGAAGTGGGCAGCACAAGCAACAAGACCAGATAGAGTCGCGTTTCGCGCCGAGCGTAGCGCAACACCCACACCGCCGCACAAACTACCGCCGTGGTGCACGCGACCGAGGCCGTAATGGGCAACCACTGATCTTGTACGACGTCTGGCCAAAAATCAAAGACATTACGCGTGACGTTCAACGATAAAATTCTCAGCACGGCGGTGCGAGGGATTACGATCACCGACGACCAAGCCATTGAGGCGCTAAAGGCATCAAAGTTGCGCAATAAGTTTAGTGCCCAAGGCAAGAACAGCAAGCCTACTGTACTCAAGCTGACGATAAACCCATACAAGGCACGCGTCCATTGCAAACGCGTGACGCAGGCAACATACAAAACCTGAACGAGTATTAGAGATAACGTTGACAGCGACGTGTAGACCGCCACCAGCAAGCAACAACCATAAAGCAGCCACGCGCGGCGCGCGGCTGACGCAGGCCCCGCGCTTAAGTGCAAGGCGCGTAACAGCGCTGCGCTTGAGGACAATAAGGCAAGCGACCATAAGGCATATTCGCGCGCCTCTTGACCATACAAAATGAACAGCGGCGACACGCACATCAACAACAGCGCTAGCGCTGCCGCCCGGCGACTGGCCTCTAACTCTCGCAGCACCCAATACATCGCCGGTAAGCTCAGCGCACTAAACAACACCGAGAGTGTGCGTAAGACATACACCGAGTCACCCCAAAGGTCGACCCAGAGTTTGGCCAGCAAGTAGTACAGCGGGGGATGCTGCGGATCATGGCGCGCCAGATCCACGATCAGCGCAAGCACCGAGGTCGCTTGCTGCACTTGCTGATACCGCAGCACTTGACTCACCGCCATGACCTGACCGTGGTACAGGCCCTGCATTTGCGCTGCCATCGTTGCACCAGCCGCTAGTACCCGGGTCGCTACCTCGTCGTGCCAAACGATTTTTTCTTCAAGACCGTAGAGCCGAAGTAAAACGCCAAAGAGCACCAAGCCCACGACCAAAACGACCGTCTTATTAGGGTTCACATGAATAGACAAAGCAACACCAAGCGCACAAAATCGCAGAGTATCAGAACTACAAGAAAACACGGGATAACCCCATGATTGACACATCTTTTGCCAGGGCTTGGATGACCATTGGCGCGCTATTGCTCGCGCCTCTTCTCGCCGTTGCCCAACAGACTGCACCCGCAGGCCTTGCCAACACAACCGTTGCTGCAAGCCCAGCCACCCCAGCGTGGCCGACCAAGCCGATTCGTATTGTCGTACCCTTTGGCGCGGGGTCGTTTACCGATATTGCTGCGCGTACGGTTGGGGCTGAACTCTCGACCAAGCTTGGGCAGCCCATTATTGTCGAAACCAAAGGTGGTGCGGGTAGCACCTTGGGTACCGATCTAGTCGCCAAGGCAGCGCCTGATGGCTATACCTTTTTAGTGACCGACAACTCGTTTGCGGTGTCCTCGGCCCTTTATGAAAAGCTGCCC
>CAIZGG010000491.1 GCA_903932425.1 uncultured beta proteobacterium
CAACAACAAAACCGCTGTCATCAGCTAGGCATCTTGCATGACTTGGTGACACCACACTCAGGAGCAGTCTCATGAAAAAACTCATCCTAGGGCTTACCCTTATGCAAGCTGCCTGGGCGTTGCCCGCCGCTGCAGCGGATTACACGATCGGTGCAATATTTCCAATGAGCGGCCCCAACGCAGAATATGGTCAAGTATTTGGTACTGGCGTTGATCTGGCGGTTGAGCACATCAATGCCGACAAAAAATTATCAGGCAAACTCTCCGTTGTGTACGAAGATAGCCAAGCGCTGCCCGCCCAGGGCGTCACAGCTGCAACCAAACTCGTCAACGTCACGAAAGTGCCCTTTGCCTTGTCGGCCTTCACTGGCGTATCAAAGGCTGTCGCTGCCGTGGGCACGCGCACCAAGACTGTTATCGCCAATGGCGGTGGTGTAGGCCCTGACCTCGCAACCCTGGGCGAATACTTCTGGAACACCATCCCACTCGCAAACTTCGAAGTGCGTGTCATGGCACCCTTCTTGGTCAACGAGAAAGGGCTGAAACGCGTCGCCATGATTTATGTTGACGATCCGCTTGGGCAATCCCTTGTCACTGAGCTCTCAACCGAGGTCAAAGCCGCTGGCGGCGAGATGGTCGGAACCTTTTCAATTCCAACCACGGCCCAACAGTTTGCTGGCATCGCCGCGCGCGTGCGTGACACCAAGCCCGACGTTGTGTATATCGCCTCATACGGCAACCAACAGGTGCAACTCGTTAAGCAGCTGCGCGACAACGCCATCAGCCAGCCAATTGCAAGCTACTCAGCGTTTTCAACGCCTTCAATCGCCTCTCTTCCTGAAGCCAAAGGCATCTACTTCTCAGGCCAACAACTCAATCTGACACGCGATGATCCACTCACCAAACGCGTCGTTGCTGACTACAAAGCCAAGTACAACAAAGAGCCCGGCGCCTATGTTGTGAACTACTACAATGCGGTTCTGACCTTTGCTGATTTGGCTGCAGCACTTGAAAAAGCTGGCAAGCCTGTCACTGGCGAAAACCTTTTGGCTCAACGCAAAGCAACCAAAACGTTTGAGTTTGTTGGCGCAACAGTTTCATTTGCGGATGATGGCACGGTTAAAGCCCCCATTCAAATTAATGAAATTGTGGGCGATGGCACCACTAAAGTTGTCTTCTTAGCCAAATAGTTTGTCGTCATTTTGTTTCATTTAGGATAACGCTCCATGCTGTTTGCGCAACTATTTATCAATGGCCTGCAAACTGGCGCGCTGTATGCGTTGATTGCTGCCGGGTTTTCGCTGATTTTTGGCATGACTCGGATCTTTCATGCCGCGCATGGGGCGACATTTACGATCGCTGGGTACATTTTCTACGAATGCTATTCAGTGCTACATATAAACTGGCCGGTGGCCGCACTCGCTGCGACCATCGCCGCCAGTTTGTTTGGCGTCTTACTTGATCGCTATGTGTACGCGATCATCCAGCGCCACGAAGGTTCTTTTTTCACAGTTTTTGTCGCCTCGTTTGGCATGGCAATCATCGTTCAAAATCTGGTTGCGATGATCTTTGATCGCGGCGCAGTCACCGTCTCGACCCCGCTGAGCAAAAGCCTCGAAATGCTGCCAGGCTTGTATGTCGCACCGATTGCGGCCGTCGTGATTCTTTGCGCCATCATATTTTTTATGGCGCTTCAGTGGTTGCTGACCAAGACCAGTATGGGCATCGCTCTCAGAGCGCTTGGTGAAAACCCAACGCTGATTGAAGTCTATGGCCTAACGCCTCGTTTACTTTCACAGTACGTCTTTTTGATCGGCTCTATTTTGGTTGTGCCTGCGGCCATCTTAACGGCTGCGACGTCGGGCTTAAATCCAGCAATGGGCAACCATGTCATGCTCATCAGTATCGCTGCGACCATTGTCGGCGGAGTCGGTAGCCTGCGCGGTGCGGCGATGGCAGGTCTGATTTTAGGGATGGCTGAAAACCTTTGCCTGTCGGTCATTGATCCGCAATGGAGCGAAGCCGTCACGTTTGTGATTCTGTTCTTGTTCATCCTGTTCCGCCCCGGTGGTGTGTACGGCCGCGCGGTAGTGTCTTAAAAGAGAACAACACATGATTGCCTATCTTCAAAATATCGCTGTACTGTTTTGTATCAACGCGATTCTGGCCTTGACCTTGAATTTCATCATGGGTTACGCAGGGATCTTTTCACTCGCTCATGCGATCTTCTTTGGTGTAGGCGCTTACGCCACGGCATACATCGCGATGCATGCCTCTGATTCCTTGCTGCTTTGCATGGCGGCGTCGGCGGCTATTTCAGCGGTGCTATCGATGGCGCTAGCACTGCCCGCACTGCGCGTTCGCGGCGAATACTTTGTTGCCGCCTCGCTCGGCCTGCAGGTCATCGGCGTGACAATTTTCTCTGAATGGAAATCCATCACGGGCGGGCTCGGTGGCATGATCGGCATCCCGCGGCCCAAGTTATGGGGTTACACCTTTAATGATGACACGGCCTTTTTAGCACTTGCTTTGGTCGTACTTGGCATTGTTGTTGGTATCACGGCACTGCTTGTGCGCGGCAGTTTTGGCAGAAGCTTGATGGCCATCCGCGATAGCGAATCGGCCGCGCAAACCTATGGCAAGCATGTCAACGCGATCAAAACGCTCTCGGTCGCAGTCGCCGCTGGCTTGGCTGGTGTGGCCGGATCCCTCTACGCTTTTTACATCAGCTTCATTAACGTTGAAAGCTTCATGCTTGAGACCTCGATTCTGTTAATGGCAATGGTCATTATTGGTGGCACCGGCACCTTGTTTGGCCCCATCGTCGGCGCAGCGTTGTTGATGTCGCTGCCTGCCGCCCTCACCTATCTGCCCTTTTTGCCCCCCACCGAACTCGGTTCAATCCAACAAATCATCTATGGTTTGGCAATGGTGCTGTTAATGATGTTTCGCCCAGGTGGTTTGGTGGGCGGCCGCAGCAAAGAGAAATCAGCATGACGACCTCAACCCCTTCGCAAGAGATCTTGCTGCAGATCCGTGATCTGAATAAAAACTTTGGCGGCCTACACGCCATCAACAATGTCACGATGGATTTACCAGCTGGCGTCATTACAACGCTGGTGGGCCCAAATGGCGCGGGCAAAACGACTTTATTCAATTTGATCACAGGGCACTTAACCCCTACGAGTGGCACCGTGCATTGGCTGGGTAAGTCGCTTAAAGGCGTCGAGCCCTGGCAAGTCGCGCGTATGGGTCTCGCCCGCACGTTTCAAGATTTACGTCTGTACAGCCAAATGACCGTCGAAGAAAACATCATGACAGTCATGGAGCGCAGCAGCTGGCTTTGGCAAGGCGGTGGCGCAGCTGCCAAGCAGCGCGTGAACGAAATCTTGGATGAAACGCAATTGACAGATAAGCGTCACGAGCGTGCGGTTGATCTGGCATACGCTGAACGAAAATTTTTAAGCCTGGCGCGCATTATGGCCAGTCAGGCCAAGCTCTGGTTGCTTGATGAGCCTGCGTCAGGCCTCGACCCGCGCTCGTTCGAGCGCTTTGTGACCCTGCTGCGCGCTTACGCCAAACGCGGGATTACCATTTGCATCATCGAGCATAATTTAGATATCGTCATCAAGCTGTCAGACCGCGTCGCATTTTTAGATCAAGGCAAGCTTCTGGCGCAAGGCAGTTCAGAAGACATCTTAAAAGATCCGCACCTCGCAGCCATCTACTTTGGAGAGCGCGCATGACCGCGGCTAATTTCCTTGAAGCCAAGAACCTGCGTGTCGGTTATGGTGGCAGACCCGTGCTCGATAACTTTAACGTCAGCCTTGCATACAACGAAGTGCTTTGTCTGATCGGGCACAACGGCGCCGGCAAATCGACCTTATTGAAAGCCTTGTTTGGTCTTGTACCGCTCGCCGAAGGCACGATCACGCTTGAAGGCAAAACGGTTGATAAGCCCGATCCACGAGGTATGAACGCGGCCAGTATCGCCATGGTGCCCGAAGGTCGAGGTGTATTTCCCGGCTTAACAGTTGCCGAAATCATGCGCTTAGGTTTTTGGGCCAATGGCATTCCCGCAGGCGAGCAGGCCGCGCGTCTTGATTGGGTGATGGGTGTGCTGCCGATGATCAAAAAGTTTTATTCGCAACGCGCAGGCACGCTGTCAGGCGGGCAACAACAGATGGTGTCCTTAGGACGCGCACTACTTGGCCAGCCGCGCTGCCTGTTGCTTGACGAACCATCAATTGGCTTAGCACCAAAACTTTTTCAGGATTTAGCGGGGCCTATCCGGGCGCTGCAGCAAGAGCGCAAGATGTCGATCTTAATTGTTGAACAAAATATTCGCGAAGCCCTTAAGATTTCAGACCGCGTCATCGTCATGAAGTCGGGCCAGTTGATTCGCGAGGGCACACCCGAAGCCTTCAGCAACAACGCCGACCTGATGGAACTCTATTGATATGTCGCAGTCGTGCGCGTTGCACTCGGTTTACCAACACCATTTAGTTCAAGCGCCGAATGCGACGATGCTGATCCAAGACGATCAGCATATTTCGTATGTGCAGTTTGACCAACTTGTACAAAATACTGAAACGTGGCTCAGGCAACAAGGCGTCAAACGCGGTGATCATGTTGCGGTCTGGCTCATCAATCGTGTTGAATGGCTTGCGATATTTTTTGCGCTGGCACGTTTGGGCGCCACGCTAGTTGCCGTCAATACAAAATATCGAAGCCACGAAGTTCACTACATACTGGCAAACTCGCAGGCTCAATACTTAATCCTGCAACTGAATTTTCGAAAAATTGATTTTGCCGAAGTCATTAAGGGCGTTGATGCCAGTAGCTTGACGCAGCTGAAGACCATCATGATGGTCGATGCAGATGACAACACGCCCACGACTCTGCTGAATCGACCCGTCGTACGCTTTTTGCCAACACTTGCACACGCTGCACCGCTTACTGTCAGCGACGACAACGCGCCGATTGAAGGCACAGCGCCTGGCTCTTTTAAAAATACTCAATCCGGTGCCGTGGCAACAGCAACAGAAGAAAAGACTTCACTCAAAGTCAATTCTTTGATTCTTGAAGATCTGCCGGTGATTTTTTTCACGACTTCAGGCACCACCAAGGGCCCGAAACTTGTCGTCCACACACAAAAAACACTTAGCGAACACGTGCGGCATATCGCAACGGGTTATCAGTTCGGCGCACCTGGCGATGCGCTACTGACAGCTCTGCCTCTTTGTGGCGTCTATGGCCTCGATAGCGCTTTAGCTGCCATCGCAGCAAGAATGCCTGTTGTGCTGATGGATTTTTTTGACGTGGCCTCGGCAAGTCAGTTAATCAAACAATACAACATCACACATATTTTTGGCAGCGATGAAATGCTGCGTCGTTTTGCAGAGCAAAACCCCGAACCCATTGCCTTTACCTCACTCAAGCTATTTGGCTTCGCGGCCTTCAGTGCGCGCTTTGTTGAACTTGCGCAAGAACTCATCCCTCGCGGCTTTCCGATGCGAGGTCTTTACGGCTCTAGTGAAGTGCATTCTTTGTTTTCGGCACAGCGCAACGATCTACCGCTCGAAGAACGTGTACTGGGTGGGGGCACACCCGCCGCGGGTGCGTTAGCCTCAGTGCGTGTTCGCGACCCCGACACCCAAGAGCTTTGCGCCACAGGCCTGTCGGGCGAGATCGAAATTAAATCGCCCACCCTCTTTAAGGGCTACTTCAATAATCCAGAGGCTACCAGTCAAGCTTTTACCCAAGATGGTTACTTTAAAACAGGTGACTTGGGTTACCTGCGCGGCGATGGCAGCTTTGTATACCAATCGCGTATAGGTGACACAATGCGATTGGGTGGATTTTTAGTTGACCCAACCGAAATCGAAGATGTTCTGGCTGCGCAACCCGACATAGAAAGCGCGCAGGTGGTCGGTGTCGAAATCAACGGTCAACCTCGTGCGGTCGCCTTTGCGATCGCAAAAAACAAGCAATGCCCACCTGACGTAACCGCAACGCTTAAAGGTGTGGCAAAAACACTTGCTGCGTTCAAAATTCCGGCACATCTTTGGTTTGTTGAAGAGTTTCCAACAACGGCCAGCGCCAACGGACAAAAATTTCAGCGCGTCAAACTCAGAGAACTTGCTCTAGAAAAACTGCAAGAGCACTCAGCGGCCCCGAGCATCTCAAAAAAATAGGCGAAAGCTTCAGGCGCCAGGGCAATTTCAAGAACAACACGCGTCTTGAAACTTTTACTTCGCGACACCCGGCTCGTAACGTGCCCCTAAGCGCATTGCCTCAGCTCTTAAAAATTCAAGCGCAAGCGCGGCGGGCTCAGGGTCACCCTTGACGCCTAACTCAATGTGCGGCACCCCGCCGCCCTCACCCACTGAAGGCAAACTAAATGCCCGTACACCTGGCCATTTTTGTTCGAGCGCTTCGAGCGCAGGCGTAATGCGTGACTCGGGCATGCCATAGACTAAGAATGAATGTTCAACCTGCTGATTTTTGTGATGCAAGTGTGCATAACGGCTATCAAGGGTTGCCTCAAGCATCGGCCAGGCCATCACTGGGAATCCAGGCACGAAGGTATGATTTTGAATAAAAAACCCAGGGATACGATTAAAAGGATTCACCACTGCCTCGCAGCCTTGTGGAAAATAACCCATTTGAAGTCGCTGCTGATTTTCGGGTGCGTTGATATCAGGATTGCCCCCACCTTTGGCGGCCGTTTCAGCCACTCGCAGGGCGATTTGCTCGGCAGCAAAGGGATGCAAGGCCAAGGGCAATTTAAGGGCTGCAGCCGCGGCCTGACGTGTATGGTCGTCGGGTGTCGCGCCAATGCCTCCGCAGCTAAACACGATGTCACCCGACGCGAAGCTACGCGCATAGGCTGCCGTCAACAAGGCACGGTCGTCCGATAAGACTTCGACCCAAGACAATTGCAAGCCACGCGCGCTCAACAGTTCGATCACTTTAGACATGTGTTTGTCTTGCCGGCGGCCAGACAAAATTTCGTCACCAACAATAATCAAACCAAACCGCGCGTTGTCTTGAGAGGCAGACATGATGTTTCCAGAAAAAATGTAAGTCAGTCAAATTTCAGAATAGTCGATATTTCAGCACAAATGCGACGGCCTTGGTCGACTTTGCGAGTGCCAATCTGAAACATTTAGTGCAGTTCGTCACGCAACCGACGCAAGCTTGCCAACCCATAATGGGTGTAGACCAGGCCCGAGAATACTGGCAAAAATACCCAGGCCGGAGGCAGCAAATTCAATAGGGCACAAAATA
>CAIZGG010000492.1 GCA_903932425.1 uncultured beta proteobacterium
AAGTTATTAAATTCAACAAATAAAAATTTTTGCGGAAAAAATAATAACTCTTGCAGCCAACAAAATCCTGAAAAAGCGTTCGTCGGATAAGGGATCAACGGCTCGTCGAAGCCCGGAAACAGCAGGGTATTTGGCAGCGCCATTGAAGCGCCTGAATCGTCGCTCACTCTTACTGCTTTGACATGATGGTGCAAAAGCAATAACAGATTAGCGGCCGACTCGTGTTCGTCTGATAAAAATAGCCGAAGCCGCTCGGGTATGAATATTTTTTGTGCAACCTCGATGCTCGTAAAGCTAAGTCGAATCGAATTTAATCCGGCCGAGGTCTGTGTAAACGTTGCGTCATCTAAGGTAATAGGATGGACATCGATCTTAGCCGTCGTGCGAAACGAACAAGCGACCTGTTCGAGCGGAATCGAGGCAACCTCAGTACCCTCAGGAATCGAAACCGATTCGGCCATCGGGGCTTTAGGTGTAAAACGCATCATTGTCGCAGCAGGCATTGGCCTCAAAATCTGAGGCGCAAAAATACTTGCCACCTCTTGCGCAATTTCAGGAAATTCGTTGTCTAGTTTTTGCCGAGTGAGCCCGTTTAAAAAAGCCACCCCTTGTAATAACAGTTCTATATCCGGATCTGTGGAGCTAGAGCCGAGCATCGGCGCAATCGCAGGATTGGCCAAGGCAAACTCTAACGAATGCGCCCTCAGGCGAGCAAGCTCAGCGTTGTAGTACTTGTTTAACATAGGCACGCAAACAGTCGATACAGGTTATTGCGGCATTTGAACGTGTTACGCGTCCTGATGCAAGGTATTTTGAGTGTCCACAGACTGATTACGATATTTCTGGGTCTAATCAGCGCTCTGCGATGGCTTTGGCGGCCAAGGCTCACTAGCTTAAAATGGCTTGACCGCGTATAAATATGTGTACAACCTTGTTTAGGAATCTTTAACCATGAACTCACTGCTTTTTAAAGTGATCGGCGTGTTTTTCGCACTGTTCTTCAGCGCGATGACGGGTCCCGCCCTTGCGCAAGCGTGGCCAACCAAGGCCGTCACCTTTGTTTCGCCGTTTCCTCCTGGCGGCTCGGTAGACCCTATTGCTCGCCTACTTGCAGCAAAATTGACCGAAGCATTGGGTCAACAGTTTATTGTCGAGAACCGCGTCGGTGCCTCAGGCTCGATTGGCACTGGCTACGTAGCGAAGTCTGCTCCCGATGGCTACACATTTGTTTTTGTCTTTGACACCCATTCAGTCAATCCGTCTTTGTTGCCGAAGATGCCCTTTGACACGCTCAAAGATCTTGCGCCCGTCATGCTGATTGGCACCGCGCCGATGGCGCTGGCCACTGCACCTATCAAACCTTACAAAACCTTTGCTGATTTTGTTGCTGCAGCCAAAGCCAAGCCAGATACTGTGAGTTACGGCTCGATCGGCAGTGGCAGTCTTGGTCACTTGACCATGATGTTGGTGCAAGACGCAGGCAACTTTAAAGTCGTTCACATCCCCTACAAAGGCGGTGGCCCCATGGTCACTGACATTTTAGGTGGTCAAATCGATTCGGGTATCGGCTCGGTTGCTGTCATGAGCGCTCACATCAAGAGCGGCAAAATGCGCCCACTCGCTGTAACCGGAGAAACGCGTTCGGCTGCAATGCCTGATGTTCCAACTCTTGCAGAACAAGGTTATAAAGGTTTTTCAGCAGTTGCCTGGTGGGGTATTTTCGCGGCGGCCGGCACACCACAGCCCATTATCGATAAGCTGAATGCAGAGCTTGCAAAAATCTTGCAAACACCTGAAACGAACAAGCAGCTGTCTGAATCGATGGGTATGGATATCAAAGCCAGCAGCCCTGCAGCGCTCCAACAATGGACCGAGGCAGAGCTGCAACGCTGGGCGAAAGTCATTAAAGACAACAACATCAAGCCCGACTAGGGCACTGCTTTTAAGCATTGATTCTAGGCCCCTAGGTGATAGTAAATATCACCGTGCGGCCTAAATCATTTTCTTGACCAGATCCTGTGTTGCCGCAACAAAACGATCGATCTGCTCACGATTATTCCAAATACAGGCGTTGACGCGCTGAGGGTGATCCATCGGCGCAGGGGCCAACGTTAGCGGATCGCGATTTGGAATGGTTCCTGCAGGAAACTTAGACGCTTCTGGGTCAGGTTTGCGCGTTACACCGTTGTCGCCCACACCCAGCCCCGAAATTCTAAAGCCATAGTCTTTCAGAATACGGGCACGAAACTCGACATTCAACTTCTCATCCCAGCGCTGCTGCTGCGTTGGAAAAGGATTAAACGCGAGGATCCCGGATTTCAGTGCGGGATCGCGCTGTGCGCCCAACACCGCGGCCTCACCAAAGGCCGCAACAAGCTGATCTCGAAAATAATCGCCCAGGCGCAAGTGCCAAGTTTCGATTCGTTTACGGCCCATCTGATCCCATAGTTCGCAGGCGTCACCTAAAGCACGCCAATCGGCAGACTCAGGAAACCCATACATAGACAAAGCCTCGCCAATATCCCAATCGCCGCGCGAGCCATCAAACGGCACATTACGCGACTGCGAGCGACTGATAAAAAACTTGGGTAAGTCGGTGCCATTCGAAGCAAGTTTTTTATTGCGAATGTAAAGTGCGCCAGTTCCACCGGGGCCGCATTGCCACTTGTGTCCGCACAGAGCAAAAAAATCGATCCCCGTTTCGTCAAGTTGTGGATCAAACTGGCCGTTGTAATGCGCACCATCAACGATGGTGATCGCACCCGCTTTTTGCGCCAACTGAGCAATACGGCGCTCGGGCATACGCTGACCGATTGGCCACAAGGGCGACGAAAAGAAAATCGCTTTAGTTTTACCAGGCACCACTTGTCTCTCGAGCGCGGCCACAACCTCATCGGTAGTGGCGTTAGCGTGTACCGGTACGCCCCACTGCTTAATGACTACGCCGTAACGCGCAGCAGTGCGAAGGGCCAAGGTGATCCCAGTAGGATGTTCTAGCGGCGTCATCAGCAATTCATCACCGGGCTTCCAGTCGATACCATTGAAGATGAGCGACAGCGCATCAGTTGTGTTACGAGTAATGGCGATCTGATCCGCTGTGGTGCCATAACATTTGGCAATCTTCGCGCGCGTCTTTGCCGAAGGTTCAACGTAGACCGGAAACGGATCGCGCGCGCCCTGATCAAGACCGTCTTTAAAGCGCGCAAGCACACTTTTGGGCATCGAGCCTTTTTGCGCCGCCATAAAATACACAACGTTTGGATCGAGGGTGAACTCTTGCGCAAACTGTTTGAAAAACGGCTCTTGCTCGGTGAAATAAGCTTTAGCGTTGTCTGTGAGTGAGCCGGAAACGGGTGGGGTCGCCCCTGTTTTGCCAAGCGCAGTAGTCTGAGCCAACGTAGCCGCAGGGGTCAAAAACGCTGTGGCCAGGCCAAGCGTCATGGCGCGTCTGGAGGTATTAACAGTGTCTGTCATATCAGCCTCAAAAAAATATCGCCGGGGCGGCGCACTACGTTTGAACGACTAATCTTAGTGCTTCGAAAGCTGAAACGGTACATTTCCCACTTCATTATTTGCCTCAAGCACGCGCACGGCGCTGTCCGCACAGGACGGCACGCCTTTGCACTTAACAGCGATTACCGTAAATCTGGCACGTAAATTGCTAAGGCATCGGGTTGACATGCCCTTTCGGCCACGTCTCGTGATAGCCTTACCTGAATGAATAAAAGAGAATTTCAATGACTTGGTCGATCTTAGCCCGCGATGAATCGGGGTTTTTCGGCATGGCAATCGCGAGCCGCTTCTTCGCCGTGGGTGCCCTATGTGTGCACAGTCGAAGAGGTGTGGGTGCGCTTTCAAGTCAAGCCCTGCTCAACCCCCTATACGGCCAAGCTGGTCTCGATCTACTGGCACAACAGATTTCGCCCGAACAAACGATTGCACAGCTCATTGCGTCTGACACCGGGCGCGATCAACGACAGCTTCATATTTTGCCCCACAAGGGGTTGCCTGCTGCCCACACTGGAGCGGCCTGCGTCGACTGGTGCGGTCATCTGCTTGAAGACGGCTTAAGCGTTGCGGGCAATATGCTTGCGGGCCCAAAGGTGCTTGAGCACACGGCGCAAGCCTTTAAGGACACCCGTGGAAAGCCAATGGGCGAACGTCTGTTGGCCGCGCTCGATGCCGGTCAGGCCGCGGGAGGTGACAAGCGTGGCAAACAAGCCGCCGCACTTAAGATTCATAACGACGAAGACTATCTGCAACTAGATTTGCGCGTTGATGATCACGAAGAACCGTTCCTTGAACTTAGGCGCCTCTACGACAAAAGCCTTGAGCGCTTTCAACCCTTCCTCGAATGTTTACCCAGTCGCCATCGGCCGTCTGGCATCACTGAGCGCAGCGAAATCGACGCGCACATTGAACGGTATCTTGCTCGTAACAAAGGCACCTAAGTGACTGCATTACTTGAAGTCTCGCATTTAAAAACAAGCTTCGTCACAGACGACGGCGAGGTCACGATCGTCAATGACGTGAGCTTTAGCGTACAAGCCGCTCGCACACTCGCAATCGTGGGCGAATCAGGATGCGGCAAAAGCGTCACTGCCCTATCAATCATGGGTTTACTAGCCAAGCCTGCTGGGCGCATCCAGCAAGGCTCGATTTGCTTTGAAGGTCAAGAACTCGTTGGCGCACCCGAGCGTGCCCTGCAGGATTTGCGCGGCAACGGTATGTCGATGATCTTTCAAGAACCCATGACGTCTCTGAACCCAAGTTACACCGTGGGCGAACAAATTATTGAAGGTTTGGTTAAGCATCGAAAACTCAGCCGAAACGAAGCACGCGAAAAAGCTATTGAGATTTTGCGCAAGGTTCGCATCCCTTCGCCCGAGCAGCGCCTTGATGAATATCCTCACAAACTCAGCGGTGGTATGCGTCAGCGTGTCATGATCGCCATGGCACTCGTCTGCGAGCCGCGCGTACTCATTGCCGACGAGCCCACCACCGCCCTTGATGTCACCATACAAGCGCAAATTCTTGAGCTCATGCGTGCGCTTCAGCAGGACACCGGCACAGCCATTATTTTGATCACACATGATTTGGGTGTGGTCGCTGAAGTTGCCGACGAAGTCCTCGTCATGTACGCTGGACGTGTCGTCGAACGCGCGCCGGTGCAGGCGCTATTCGACATGCCGCAACACCCTTACACCATTGGTTTACTGGGTGCGATTCCACGCCTTGATTTAGAGCAGACGCGACTCGTATCGATCGAGGGTCAGGTTCCTAGTCCGGCAAAGCCGCTCTCGGGTTGCAGCTTTGCGCCTCGCTGCCCCTTTGCACAGCCCGCGTGCGCCACGCAGGTGCCAGCATTGCGTCAAGTGGGCGAAGCTCATTTTTCAGCATGCTTACGCGCACCGCTTGAGGCCGAGCAACTGATGGGCCTTGCGGCCAGCGAGGCAACCGTATGACAGCCGCAACGCCACTCTTAGAAGCAAAAGGTTTAGAAAAGCATTTCCCGATACGGCGTGGCTTTTTTGGACGCGTCCACGACCATGTTCGCGCTGTCGACGGCGTTGACCTCACGCTAAATCAGGGTGAAATCCTTGGCCTTGTGGGCGAATCAGGCTGCGGCAAATCAACACTTGGTCGCTTATTGCTGCGCTTGCTTGAACCAAGCGGCGGCAGTTTGCACTTTGACAATAAAGACCTACGCGCCTTAAATACTCAGGCGTTGCGCGGCGAACGACGCAACATGCAATTGATCTTTCAAGATCCGTATTCGTCGTTAAATCCGCGGATGACGATCGGTCAAATGCTGGCCGAACCGCTTAAGGTGCACGGCTTACACACGGGCCAAGAAGCAGTCCGAGTCGCCGAGTTGCTGCGCACCGTTGGTTTGCGACCAGAACACGCTCAACGCTATGCACACGAATTTTCGGGCGGTCAACGTCAACGTGTGGGCATCGCGCGCGCCTTGGCGGTTGAGCCCAAACTCATCGTCTGCGACGAGGCAGTGTCAGCACTTGACGTATCTGTGCAAGCGCAAGTGATCAACCTCTTGCAAGACTTACAGCAACAGTTTGGTTTGTCTTATCTGTTTATTGCGCACGATCTGGCCGTTGTGAAACACATCGCCACACGCGTAGCGGTCATGTACCTGGGGCGGATCGTTGAGATCGGCGAAAAGCAGCGCTTATTTGCGGCGCCCGCACACCCGTATACCCATGCCTTGATGCAAGCCATACCGTTGCCTGACCCAACAATTGTGAGGCAAGGCGTGCTGTTAACGGGTGACGTGCCCAGCCCGCTCAAGCCACCCTCGGGATGCCATTTACATACACGCTGCCCCTATGCGCAACAGCGATGTAGCGATGAGACGCCCGTACTCACTGGTGATCGCGAGCACGCGGTTGCCTGTCATTTCCCGTTAAGCCTGACGACAACATCTCGCCCGCGAACCACGTTAACGCCCTCCCGCATTCGTTTGCAACGTTTGCAATCTGCGTTTCAGACAAAGGCCAACACCCTAGTCACTTAATTGCCCGTTACGCACTTAGCCAATAAAACCGAATTTAATTTTTGACAGGAAACTCCATGAAACTAAGCTACCGAACCTTGCTTGCCACCACGCTAATCGCCTGCTTACCTCTCGCCTCAAACGGACAAACACTGCGCATCGGTCTTGCAGAAGACCCTGACATGCTCGACCCAACTTTGGCCAGGTCGTTTGTGGGGCGTCTCGTATTTATGTCATTGTGCGACAAACTTTTTGATATTGATGAAAAACTTAATATCGTTCCACAACTGGCAACTAGTTATGAGTGGTCGTCAGACAGCAAAGCGCTCACTTTGAAACTGCGCGAAGGCGTCACGTTTCATGATGGCGAAAAATTAGACGCCGAGGCCGTCAAATACAATATCGAGCGTCACAAAACTCTGAAAGGTTCAAGCCGTTCAGGTGAGCTGCGCCCGATTACCTCGATTGATGTCGTTGACGCTAACACTGTGCGCCTCAATCTGAACGCACCTTTTTCACCCTTGCTTGCCGTGTTGGCCGATCGTGCCGGCATGATGGTGTCACCTAAAGCCGCTCAGGCGCTTGGCGAAAAGTTCAGCAATAGCCCCGTCTGTTCAGGCCCGTTTAAATTTACAGATCGTGTCGCGCAGGATCGCATCACGCTCGAGCGTTTCGGCGCCTACTGGAACAAAGATGCCGTGCATTTTGACAAGGTGATCTACACACCGATCACTGACGCGACCGTGCGTTTGGCCAACTTACGCTCTGGGCAATTCGACTTCATTGAACGTGCTGCCTCAAGCGATATCGCCTCAATTCAAAAAGACGCAAAACTGAAGTTCAGCAAGATCACCGAGATCGGCTATCAAGGCATCACGATCAATACCGGTAAAAACGAGCGTGCGCAAAGTCAACCGCTTGGGCAATCAGCAAAGGTACGTGAGGCCTTCGAACTTTCGCTTGATCGCGCTGGGATCGTGCAAGTGGCCATGGACGGTCAGGCAACGCCTGGTAATCAATGGGTCGCTCCGAACAACAGCTATTACTCAAAAAACGTACCTGTACCAAAGCGCGACCTGGCTCGAGCGCGCGCGTTGCTTAAAGAAGCAGGTGTCACAAACCCCACCTTCACACTCATGACCCCTACCACCTCTGATTCGCAAAAAATCGCACAGGTGGTGCAAGCCATGGCCAAAGAGGCGGGCTTCAATGTCAAAATTCAGTCGACCGAATTTGCCACTTCACTCAGTCTGGCCGATAAAGGTGACTTTGACGCCTATATCCTTGGCTGGAGCGGTCGTGCCGACCCCGATGGCAATATTTATAACTTTATCGGTTGCAAGCAGCCCTCAAATTATTCGGGCTACTGCGTTCCTGAGGTCGATGCTTTGCTGGATGACTCACGGGTCAAACTGCAACCCGCAGAGCGCTTAGCCGCCTATCAAGGGATTGCAGCCCAAATGAATAAAGATCGCCCCTTAATTTATTTGTATCATCGCGACTGGTTATGGGCTTATACGAATAAGCTTTCAGGTGTTCGTGAGGTGCCTGACGGATTGCTGCGCGTGACCGGCTTAAAGCTGAACTAATCTCTACTACTCAAATTACCTCATGTTCAGCTTCTTCTTGCGTCGCCTCATCACCTTGATACCAACACTGGTGTTTGTATCGATGCTGATTTTTAGCCTGCAGCAATTGCTGCCAGGCGACCCAGCCTTGGTGCTCGCCGGAGAAGACCCCAGCCCAGAGGCGATCGCTCATATTCGAGCGACTTTGCATCTGGATGATCCTCTACCCGTACGCTACGGCTATTGGATTGCGGGCGTCTTGCAAGGTGACTTGGGCGAGTCGGCGCGTACGCATCAACCGGTACTTGAACTCATCTTGCAAAAGCTTCCGGTCACCATCGAATTGGCACTTTTAGCGCTAATGATTGCGTTAATAATTAGTATCCCAGCAGGCATCGTCTCAGCGGTTTACAAAGGTAGCGCGCTTGACACGGGCGCAACCGTCTTCGCGCTCACTGGCTTGTCGACGCCAAATTTTTGGCTCGGGATTATGCTGATCCTTCTATTTTCAGTCGAGCTAGGCTGGCTACCCGCCTCGGGCTATGTCAGCCCCTTTGAAAACTTGCGTACAAATCTGGCTTCTATGATCATGCCCGCCTTTGTCTTGGGCAACGCGATCGCCGCATCCTTGATGCGCCATATGCGCAGCTCAATGCTGCAAGAGCTAGGCGCTGATTACGTTCGCACCGCACGCGCTAAAGGGCTAAGCGAACGCGTGGTGGTACTTAAACATGCCCTGCGCAATGCCCTGACACCCGTCATTACTCTTGGGGCGCTTGAGCTGGGCACGTTGCTGTCCGGTGCCGTGCTGACCGAACAAGTCTTTACCATCCCAGGTTTTGGCAAACTCATTATCGATGCTGTCTTCAATCGCGATTACGCTGTGGTGCAAGGCGTTGTACTGGTGACTGCAACGACTTACATCATGCTCAACTTGTTTGCGGATATGGCCTACTTTGTTTTGAACCCTCGACTGCGCAAATAATGAATCACGTGACGCCCTCGACCCTAGCGGTTGCACCCGCAATACCCAAGAAAGAACCTGGGCCTTGGCTGCGCGCCTGGCGCAAGCTCAAGCGTAATCGCAAAGGTATGTTTGGGCTCTATGTCGTACTGCTTTTTATTGCCATGGCAATTTTTGCACCATTCATTTCACCGTTTGACCCGATCGAAGCAAGCTGGAGCGCCATTCGCAAAGCACCCACGAGCGCGCATTGGTTTGGCACCGACGAACTGGGCCGCGATGTGCTGGCTCGCGTCGTCTGGGGCACACGCGCTTCGCTGCTGGCGGGCGTGGTCTCTGTTGCGATTTCTCTGCTACTGGGTGTCACCATTGGCATGTTGGCGGGTTTTTTAGGCGGCACCGTTGATAGCCTCATCTCACGCGCAACCGATGCGTTTTTGGCCTGCCCTTTTTTGATTCTTGCGATCGCCCTCGCAGCGTTTTTAGGGCCAAGCCTGACAAACGCCATGATTGCCATCGGCGTTTCTGCCTCACCGATATTTGTTCGCCTGACGCGTGCGCAAGTCTTGCAGATCAAAGTCGAAGATTATGTTGAAGCGGCACGCGCGGTCGGTTGCCACCCGTTTCGAATCGCCGTGTCTCATATTTTGCCTAACGTCACTGCGCCCTTGATCGTGCAAGCGTCACTAGCGATCGCATCAGCCGTAATCGCAGAGGCCAGTTTGTCATTTTTAGGTCTCGGCCAGCAGCCGCCTGATCCGAGCTGGGGCAGCATGCTCAATACTGCGAAAAACTTTATGGATACCGCACCGTGGATGGCCGTTTGGCCAGGCCTGGCAATTTTTGTACTGGTGCTGTCGTTTAATTTGTTGGGCGATGGCTTACGTGATGCGCTTGATCCCAAACATCGGTAAGCTCGTCACGCAAGAATTAGGTATTTGATGGCCGCGTACGTTGTGCGTTGTGCGCGTTATTTACCCAAACACTCGAGCAGACAATTTCTGCAGATTTCCTCAGTCGGTCAATTACTGAGAATTGAGCCGCTGGCTGACCTTTTGCTCTTGAGCATCAAG
>CAIZGG010000493.1 GCA_903932425.1 uncultured beta proteobacterium
AGCACAGTCGCGCACATACAAGCGCGGAGCGCAGTCGCATGGCACGCGCTGGCACACTCACGCACGCACACACACATAACCACACACACACGCACGCGCACACGCGGCCGCGACCGCGCGCGCCTCGTCCGACAGCCACTTGGAGTCGTCGGCCTTGACGACGTGCGAGAACGGAATGAACGCGGGCAACGACTCGAGCACCGTTTGCAATTGAGCGGGCAAACCACGCAACGAACAGAGTTTTTCTTTGTAAGCTGAAAGTTCAGCTTTGTTGGGTAGTTTGCCATGAATCAGCAAATGTGCAATTTCTTCGAACTCGCTTGAGTCCGCAAAATCAAGAACGTCGTAGCCGCGGTAGTGCAAATCGTTGCCACTGCGCCCAACGGTGCACAGCGCTGTATTGCCGGCGGTGACGCCAGATAGTGCCACCGATTTTTTGGGTTTGAAGGTAGGTGCCGGTGCGTCGGGCACCGATGCGCTGGTTTTTGTTGCCGAAGTTTTCTTAGCAGTTGCCATGATGATATGACTCCTTGAGTAGATTATTTTGATTTGCCTTGGGCAAACAGGACATCGAGCTTGCCTTCAAATTCGTGATAGTTGATACGATCATAAAGTTCATCGCGGGTCTGCATCATGTCGACCACATTGCGTTGATGACCATCGCGTCGAACCGCCTCGTAGACTGTTTCGGCAGCTTTGTTCGCGGCACGAAACGCCGATAAGGGGTAGAGCACCATGCCAACGCCCGCAGACTTAAGTTCGTCGACGCTGAATAAGGGGGTTTTGCCGAACTCGGTAATGTTCGCTAAAAGCGGGACACCGGCTGCCTTACCAAACTTTTCGAACGTCGCCAGATCGTAAGCTGCCTCGGCAAAGATCGCATCAGCGCCCGCTTCGATGCAGGCTAGCGCGCGTTCAATCGCCGCATCCACGCCGTGCGAAGCGATCGCATCGGTGCGTGCGATGATGTAAAAGCTGTCGTCCGTGCGCGCATCGACTGCGGCCTTCACGCGGTCGCGCATTTCTTCGGTTGAGACAATTTCTTTACCAGGTCGATGGCCGCAGCGTTTAGCGCCGACTTGGTCTTCGATATGGCATCCCGCGGCGCCGAATTTAGTGAGGCTTTGAATCGTGCGAGCAATATTGAAAGCTGAGGGACCAAAGCCAGTATCGATATCGACGATTAAGGGTGTGTCGCACACGTCGGTAATGCGACGCACGTCCGTGAGCACGTCGTCGAGCGTATTGATGCCTAGGTCCGGCAAGCCTAAAGAGCCCGCGGCAACACCGCCCCCTGAAAGATAGATGGCTTTAAAGCCAGCGCGTTTGGCTAGCAAAGCGTGGTGCGCGTTGAGCGCGCCAATAATTTGCAATGGTTGCTCTGACGCGAGGGCTGCGCGAAAACGCTCGCCGGCGGTAGCTTGTTTAGACATTCTTTTCTCCGAAAACAGATAAAAAAAATGAACCCGCCAGACACAGTCCGAGAGGGTTCATTTCATACAGGCACGATGAATTACTTCAGCAGATGCGCAACGGCGTCACGTTCTTCGATGAGTTCTTTTAAGGTTAAATCCATACGCTCACGCGAGAAGGCATCGATTTCAAGACCGGTGACGCGTTGATACTCTCCGCCTTGGCAAGTTACGGGCACGCCATACATGGTGCCTTCAGGAATTCCGTAGCTGCCATCCGAGGCTATACCCATGGTGACCCATTTGCCGTTGGTGCCAAGCAACCAATCGCGAATGTGATCGATTGCTGCAGTGGCTGCCGAGGCGGCAGAGGACAGGCCACGCGCTTCGATGATGGCGGCGCCGCGTTTGGCCACGGTGGGCAAGAACACATCACGGTTCCAGGCCGCATCATTGATCAGCTTTTCGACGCTCTGGCCACCGATGGTCGCAAAGCGATAGTCGGCGTACATCGTAGGCGAATGGTTGCCCCAGACAGCTAGTTTTTGAATATCTGCAACCGGTTTGCCCATTTTTGCCGCAAGCTGCGACAAGGCGCGATTGTGATCCAGACGCAGCATGGCCGTAAAGTTTTTGGCTGGTAGGTCGGGCGCTGATTTCATCGCGATGTAGGCGTTGGTGTTCGCAGGGTTGCCAACGACTAGCACTTTGACATTGCGATGTGCAACCGCGTTGAGCGCTTTACCCTGTGCGGTAAAGATTGCAGCGTTCACGGCAAGCAGGTCGGCGCGTTCCATGCCGGGGCCGCGCGGCCGCGAGCCCACGAGCAACGCAACTTCGACATCTTTGAAAGCTTCGAGAGGATCGCCATGAGCGCTCATGGATTGGAGCAGGGGGAAGGCGCAATCATCGAGTTCCATCATGACCCCTTTGAGGGCCTTTTGCGCTTTCTCATCGGGAATCTCGAGCAATTGCAAAATCACTGGCTGATCTTTACCCAGCATTTCACCGGAAGCAATACGAAATAAGAGTGCGTAACCGATTTGACCGGCAGCACCGGTGACCGCTACACGGACGGCGGGTTTAGACATGATTTTCTCCGAAAGGGCTGAGTGGATTGCGTGGATAGTAGAGATTGCGAACAGTTTCAATTAACGAGCAGTTTAGCTTTTTTGCTTCGACCCGATCCGCACGATGGGGGAGGCTAGATTTCAGAGCG
>CAIZGG010000494.1 GCA_903932425.1 uncultured beta proteobacterium
CAGCTCAAACGCCATGCTCGTTGATTTCTTCTACCATCTGCGCACGCAGAAACTCAAGGTATCGGTTAAAGAATACCTGACGCTTCTTGAGGCGCTTTCCACCCCGTTGATGCCGCCCACGCTAGAAGACTTTTATTTTTTAGCGCGTACGACGCTCATCAAAGACGAAACACTGTTTGATCGCTTTGATCGGGCTTTTGCTGGCTATTACCGCAGCCTTGAACAGATTTTGCCACCAGGTAAAAAAATCCCGCTTGACTGGTTGGTCAAAGAGTTGCAAAAGCACCTGACACCTGAACAAAAAGCAGAGCTTGAAAAACACGGGCTCGACAAGCTGCTAGAAATGTTCAAAGAGCGTCTTGAAGAGCAGAAAGAGCGTCACGAAGGTGGAAGTAAATGGATCGGTACCGGTGGCACCTCGCCGTTTGGTAACGGTGGCTTTAACCCAGAAGGGATCCGAGTGGGCGGTGCCTCTGGTGGCAACCGAACCGCGGTGAAAGTTTGGGACGAGCGCAATTTTAGGGATTACGACGACTCGATTGAACTTGGGACGCGTAACTTCAAAGTCGCCCTCAGACGCCTGCGTCGGTTTGCCCGCGAAGGCTCAGACTTTGAGCTCGACCTTGACGATACGATCACGAGCACCGCGCGCAATGCCGGCTACCTTGATATCAAAATGGTGCCCGAGCGTCATAACAATGTGAAGGTATTAATGCTGCTCGATGTAGGCGGCAGCATGGACGATCACATTGCACGGGTTGAAGAGCTATTCTCAGCGGCGAGCAGCGAGTTCAAGCACCTCGAAGTCTATTATTTTCATAATTGCCCTTACGAGCACCTCTGGAAATCCAATCGACGTCGACAAATGGAACGCTTTGAAACGCAAGACGTGTTGCGCAAATTCAATGCAGACTGGCGACTGATTTTTGTCGGCGATGCGACGATGAGCCCATACGAAATTCTGCAGCCAGGTGGCTCGGTCGAGCACTACAACAAAGAGCCAGGCGCCGAATGGTTACAACGGATGATCACGACCTGGCCCAAGGCAGTGTGGCTCAACCCTGAGCCTCAAGCCTCTTGGCAGTACCGACAATCAATCGCACTGATCCGCAACATCGTGCAGGATAAGATGTTTCCGGTGACTGTTTCTGGGATTGAGCAGGCGATGCGGCTGCTTTCCAAGTAATGCATTACAACAAACCTTCCGATCAGCCTGTGATCGGAAGAGTCAGGCATACCGACCCAACTGAATATATTTCACACGAGTGAACCATTTCGGGCGATTATGCTCAAACTGTTTCACTTACATCTTTTTGGATTTCTCCCATGTGGCTGCTCAACCGTGCCCTGAAGTGCACCTTACTGGGTTTTCTCTTTTTTATGGCGGCAACCCAAAGTATGGCTCTCACACCTCCAGCAGGCGTCACACAAGTTACGAGCGTCGAGGGCATCACTGAGTACAGGCTTGAAGCGAACGGGCTACGCATTCTGCTGGCGCCAGACGACTCTAAACCTACCACCACAGTCAACATGACCTACCTGGTGGGCTCGCGTCATGAAAACTATGGTGAAACCGGCATGGCCCATCTGCTTGAGCATATGCTTTTTAAAGGCACACCAAATACCCCGAATGCGTTAGGTGAGTTCTCGAAACGCGGACTGCAAGCGAACGGCTCAACGTCGACTGATCGTACGAACTATTACGCGAGTTTTGCTGCCAATCCCGAGACTCTTAAATGGTATATCGGATGGCAAGCAGACGCCATGATCAACTCGACGATCAAGCGCGAAGACCTTGATACCGAAATGACGGTTGTGCGCAATGAAATGGAGAGTGGCGAAAACAACCCCTTTCAAATGCTTTGGCAAAAAATGCTGGGCGTAGCATTTCAGTGGCACAACTACGGCAAGACCCCTATTGGCGCACGCTCTGATGTCGAAAATGTTGATATCGCTCAGCTGCAGGCGTTTTATCGCACACACTATCAACCCGACAACGCAGTCTTAATCGTTGCCGGAAAATTCGATCCTCAAGCTGCCCTGGCAGATGTCGTCAGTGCCTTTGGCACCATTCCAAAACCAACGCGCAAGTTACCACCCGAATACACCGTCGAACCAGTACAAGATGGCGAACGTGCAATCACCCTGCGCCGCACTGGCGGCTCGCCGCTCGTTGCGACGATGTATCACGTTCCCCCTGCCGCGCACGTGGATTTCTCGGCGCTCGACCTCGCCAGCATGATGATCGCCGATACACCTTCTGGTCGCCTGTATAAGGCCATGGTACCAACCAAACAGGCGGCAAGCGTGTTGGGCTTTACCATGGACGAATATGCACCAGGCATCGTGATGTTTGGCGCCACACTCGAACCCGGCATGGATCAGCCTAAAGCGCTCGACACTCTCACAAACACCATTGAGTCACTGTCCGAGCAACCGTTCACGACTGAAGAACTCGAGCGTGTACGCAACCAGTGGCTTAAGAGCTGGGATCAGATGTTTAGCGACGCACAAAAGATCAGCTCAGTACTCTCTGAGGCCATCGCGGTGGGTGACTGGCGTATGTTGTTTGTCTCGCGTGATCGCATTCGCGCAGTCACGCTTGAGCAAACACAGCGGGTGGCGCAAGACTACCTCAGACAATCCAACCGTACGCAAGGTCAGTACATTCCAACCGAGAAGCCCGTGCGCGCGCCTGTTGCCCCGATCCCTGATCTGAAAAAAGAGCTGGCGGGTTATGTGGGAAGCACTGAACTCAAGCAGGCCGAAGCGTTTGACCCAGACCCTGCGAACATTGATGCACTCACGCAACGCAAAACTCTCACGGTGCCAAATGGCTCGGTCAAACTTGCGATGTTGTCCAAAGAAGCACGCGGCGATCGCGTCAACGCCACCATCGCCTTGCAATTTGGCAGTGTCGAGGCACTAAAAGGCCAGCGCTTAAACGCAATCGTTGCGGCCGACTTGCTGCTCAAAGGTACTGATACCTTAACGCGCGAGCAAATTAGCGACCGCATCGACGCCCTCGGCGGTGAGGTCGGCGTCTCTGGCTCAGGAACTGACCTGACCGTCAGCCTCTCGACTACCCACGCCAATATCGACGCGCTTGTCAGTCTAGTATTTGAGGTGATACAGCGTGCCAATTTCTCTCAAGAACAACTTGACGAGTACACCAGCAAACTCACCACAAGTCTTAAAAGTTCTATGACTGAGCCAACCGCGATTGCTTCGCGTATGCTCACGCGTCATGACAACCCCTGGGCAAAAGACGATATTCGTTACATGCCCAGCTTTGAAGAGTCCTTAGCAGCGGTCGCAAGCCTCAAGCGCAGCGACCTGGTGAATTTTCATCAAACGTTCTACGGTGCCAGTAAGGTATCCATCGGCATCGTTGGGCACTTTGACCCAACCAGCTTTGAGCAAACCGTGACCAAAGCCTTGAGCAACTGGACAGCTGGCGCGCCCTACACACGCATCAGCAACCCGTATCGCGAGGTAAAGGCCGAGCAGATGCAGGCATTAACACCTGATAAGGCGAACGCTTTTTATACGGCCAACTTAGCGCTGAAGCTTCAAGACACGGATCCAGACTACCCTGCTCTGTATCTTGCGAACTTTCTACTCGGCTCCTCCGAAACCTCTCGCCTGTGGATGCGCGTACGTGAAAAAGAAGGTCTGTCTTATAACGTGCGCAGCCGCTTATCCGTCTCGTCGTTTGAACCAAGCGGTTCGTGGGGGGTTTACGCAATTTTCGCACCTGAAAATCGCACTAAAGTTGAAGATGCGATTCGTCAAGAACTTGATCGACTCGTCAAGGATGGCTTTGATGAGACCGAAGTGAAAGACGGAATCACCGCACTACTGAACTACCGCAAGCTGTCGCGTGCACAGCAAGGCAGCCTTGCCTCGGCCTGGGTCAGTTATTTAGATAGCGGACGCACTTTTGCCTGGGCTGCTGACTTAGATAAAAAGGTTGCTGCGCTGACACCTGAACAGCTCAACGCAGCGGTACGCAAATATTTGCAACCTGAACAGTTCAGTAGTGTTGCTGCAGGTGACTTTGAGAAAAAGAAATAACTAACCGCTCGCCTTGGAGGATCACTGAACGATTCAAGCAAAACAACGCTTGAACCGTTAGACACCAACTACGAAAAGAAGTCTTTGACACGATCAGTCCAAGACTTACTTTGAGGCGAGTGCTTGTCGCTGCCCTCACCAAGCGAAGCCTCAAACTGGCGCAACAGTGTTTTTTGCTCTTCGGTTAAACGCACAGGCGTCTCAACAACAACATGGCAATACAAGTCGCCTGGATACGACGCACGCACGCCTTTGATGCCCTTGCCACGTAACCTAAACGTTTTGCCAGATTGTGTTCCCTCTGGAATCGAAATCTCAGCCTTGCCATTCAGGGTTGGCACTTGGATGTCCCCACCTAGCGCAGCGCTCGTAAACGGAATCGTCAACTCACAATGCAGGTCATCATTGTCGCGTTGAAAAATCTTGTGCTCTTTGATGTGGATTTCAACAAACAGATCGCCCGAGGGGCCTCCGTTGATGCCGGGTTCACCATTACCCGACGAACGGATTCGCATACTGTCATCAATCCCTGCTGGGATCTTGACCTGCAAGGTTTTGTTACGGCGTGTTCGGCCCACACCATCGCACGATACACACGGATCTGTAATTTCTTTGCCGTTACCGTGACAAGTCGGGCATGTTTGCTGCACACTGAAAAAACCCTGCTGCATGCGAACGGCACCCGCACCACCGCAGGTGTGGCAGGTTTTAGGCTTGGTGCCAACCTTCGCACCTGTGCCTTTGCAGACGTCGCAATTTTCCCAGCTTGGCACACGAATTTCAGTATCAAACCCGTTAGCGGCTTGCCCAAGCGTGATGTCCATGGCGTACTTCAGATCAGCACCGCGATAGACCTGCGGGCCACCGCCACCGCCGCCACGTCGAGCGCCACCAAAGATTTCGCCAAAAATATCGCCAAAGGCATCACCAAAGCCGGCGCCACCTGCAGCGCCTGCGGCATTTGGATCTACGCCAGCATGACCGTAGCGGTCATACGCGGCGCGCTTGCTGTCATCAGACAGAATCTCGTAAGCCTCTTTGGCTTGCTTGAATTTTTCTTCGGCTTCTTTGCTATCAGGGTTGCGATCAGGATGATATTTCATCGCCAGCTTGCGATAAGCTTTTTTCAGCTCGTCATCTGATGCATTTTTGGCTACGCCAAGGGTTTCGTAAAAATCGCGCTTTGCCATGCTCTAAGCTCTGTAAGTGAATCTAAACAACACGCCCGGAAGGCTAAAAAGCGTTCCGGGCGGATACGATTTACAACTCGGCGATCATTTTGCGTCGCGCTTCACTTCTTTGAAGTCGGCGTCAACCACATTGTCGTCCGCTGGCTTACTACCGCCTGCGGCACCTGCACCCGAGGCGTCTGCCCCAGCACCGGCCGCCGCTTGTGCCGCCTGTGCTTCGGCGTACATCTTTTCGCCCAGTTTCTGCGACGCAGTACCCAAGGCCTCGACTTTGGCATCAATCGTGGCTTTATCTGCGTTATCTTTCAAGGCGTCTTCGACGTCTTTCAAAGCCGCTTCAATCGCCGTTTTATCTGCCTCTTCAAGCTTATCGCCGTACTCGGTCATTGACTTGCGTGTCGAGTGCACTAAGCCATCGGCACTGTTACGCGCCAAAGCCAACTCAGCCATACGGTGGTCTTCGTCAGCATTCGCTTCAGCGTCCTTCACCATCCGTTGAATTTCTTCTTCGGTCAAGCCAGAGTTCGCCTGAATCGTGATTTTGTTTTCTTTGCCTGTGCCCTTGTCTTTAGCAGACACGTGCACGATACCGTTGGCATCGATATCAAACGTCACTTCAATCTGCGGCGTACCACGTGCTGCGGGTGGGATCCCTTCAAGATTAAACTCGCCCAAGGTCTTGTTGCCAGCAGCGATTTCGCGCTCGCCCTGAAACACTTTAATCGTTACCGCAGGCTGGTTGTCATCAGCCGTTGAGAACACCTGCGAGTGACGTGTCGGGATCGTCGTATTCTTGGTAATCATCTTGGTCATCACGCCACCAAGCGTCTCGATACCCAAAGACAAAGGTGTCACGTCAAGCAGCAATACGTCTTTACGATCACCCGACAACACCGAACCTTGAATTGCAGCACCCGCCGCAACCGCCTCATCGGGGTTAACGTCTTTACGTGGCTCACGACCAAACAGCTCTTTGACCTTTTCTTGCACTTTAGGCATGCGAGTCATACCGCCGACCAAGATCACATCGTCAATCTCACTGATCTTGACGCCTGCGTCTTTAATCGCGATTTTGCAAGGATCCATCGTGCGAGCAATCAACTCTTCAACCAAAGACTCGAGCTTGGCGCGTGTCATCTTAAGGTTCAAGTGCTTAGGACCTGACGCATCTGCCGTGATGTAGGGCAAATTGATTTCAGTTTGCTGCGCCGACGACAATTCGATCTTGGCTTTCTCGGCCGCTTCTTTCAAGCGCTGCAAGGCCAACACGTCTTTTGCCAGGTCAACGCCCTGCTCTTTCTTGAACTCAGCGATTACATATTCAATGATGCGTTGGTCAAAGTCTTCGCCACCCAAAAACGTATCGCCGTTGGTAGACAACACTTCAAATTGCTTTTCGCCGTCGACATCGGCGATCTCGATAATCGAGATATCAAACGTACCACCACCCAAGTCGAACACAGCGATCTTACGATCACCCTTTTCAGATTTGTCCATACCGAACGCAAGTGCGGCAGCGGTTGGCTCGTTGATGATACGCTTGACGTCCAAGCCTGCGATACGGCCAGCGTCTTTCGTGGCCTGACGCTGACTGTCATTGAAATAGGCAGGAACAGTAATCACAGCTTCGGTGACGGTTTCGCCCAAAAAGTCTTCGGCAGTCTTTTTCATTTTGCGCAAAACGTCTGCAGCAACCTGTGACGGCGCGAGCTTCTTGCCCTGGGCTTCAACCCAAGCGTCGCCGTTGTCAGCCTTGACGATTTTGTAAGGCATCAGGTTGATATCTTTTTGCACAGCGTCTTCGGTGAATTTCCGACCGATCAGGCGCTTAACAGCATACAAAGTGTTGGTTGGGTTTGTCACCGCTTGGCGCTTAGCAGGCGCGCCGACTAGCGTTTCGCCGTCTTCCATATAGGCGACAATTGAAGGTGTGGTGCGCGTACCCTCAGCGTTTTCAAGAATTTTCACTTGCCCGCCATCCATCACTGCCACGCAGCTGTTGGTGGTGCCAAGGTCGATACCGATAATCTTGCTCATGGTCAAACTACCTTTTTAAAAAATCAAAATAGGGATGAATTGCTTCGATGAGTGGTAATTGGGGGGGAATCAGGCAATTTCAAGACTAAAACTCTGTTTTATTGCCCCAAACCTCAAAAAACTTAATTCTCAAACCCGAAGCCAATTCGGCCGGCATTGAGCCAAAACGTTTATGGATGAGCGCCAAGAGGTCAAGCCACGGCGCTCACGAAAATCACACGCTCAAGCCGCAACAGTGACCAGAGCCGGCCGCAACACGCGGTCTGCAATCAGATAGCCTTTTTGCAGCGTTTGAACCACGGTGTTCGCTGCTTGTTCAGCCGGAATCGTCGCGATCGCTTGATGTTGGTGCGGGTCAAACTTGGCACCGGCTTCGGGAGCAATTTCTTTGAGATGATTGCGCTCAAAGGCACTGACCAGCTGCTTGAGGGTCACTTCAATCCCCGTGCGCATGGTTTCAGCCGTTTGCTCGGTCTGCGCCAAAGCCGCTTCTAAACTATCTTTAACTGGCACTAAACCCTCGGCAAACGACTCGATACCGAACTTACGGGCCTTTGACACCTCTTCTTGAGCGCGCCGGCGAACGTTTTCCATCTCTGCATGGGCACGTAGCGCCTGATCTTTTTGCTCAGCGACCTGAGCCAGCGCAGCAGCAAGCTCGGCTTGCAATTGTTCGACTGGATCTAAGGGAGCCGCTTCTTGGGCTTCCTCGCCCCCGCCCTCTGCAGGTGCTTCGGACATTGCGGGATCGTGCTCTTTGTTGCCATCAGTCGAGTCTTGGGGGGATGCCATCTACTTCTCCAGAAATATGCGTGATCTGAAGTAGCAATTGGGGCTAAATCCAATAATTCAAGGGTAAACCACGAAATTTTTAATCAGGCTTTGTGGTCGCGGATGCTTGACGGGCCGTAGGTCGACTTGAGATCAACAGCCTTTAGCTTCGCAGTTGCTGCCAGCAAACACCGACACGCAACAATCTAGAGTTCGATCGGCCAACCCTGCAGTTGAGTCAACACCATATCGCCGAGCGAAGTCACCCAAGCTGGGTCGTCGTTGAGCGCCGGGATATATCTAAACCGCTTGCCGCCTGCGTGCATAAAGGTTTCACAGACCTCAACCTGAATCTCTTCGAGTGTTTCAAGGCAGTCGGCCAAAAACCCCGGGCACACCACGTCAACCTCAGTGACCCCTTGCTGGGCAAGCTTTTGCAAGGTCGGCTCGGTATAGGGCTCAAGCCATTTGGCGGGGCCAAAACGGCTTTGAAAAGTCACTTGATACGCATCATCGGGCAAACCCAAATACTGCGCCAGGGCACGCGCCGTTTCGTAGCAATCGCGGCAATAGGGGTCACCGAGATCAACGCACTGCCTGGGCAAGCCGTGAAAGCTCATCACCAGCTTTTGAGGCTTGCCGTGCTGTTGCCAAAAGGCTGCAATCTTGTCGCCCAACGGGCGGATAAAGGCGGGATCGGTATGAAAACGCTTAATAAAACGAAGCGCCGGTTGATTGCGCATATGACTGGCGACCCGAGCCACTTCATCCACCACAGTCGCAGTCGTGCTTGAGGCGTATTGCGGATAAAGCGGCACCACTAAGAGATGCTCGCAGCCGCGATCGCGCAGGCGCAGCATGGCGTCTTTAATCGAGGGCTGGCCATACCGCATGCCGGTTTCAACTTCGATGGCAAGGCCGCGTTGGGCAAATAGCTGACGTAATCCCTCGGTTTGGCGCTGGGTGTAGACCATCAAGGGCGAGCCGTCCTCCATCCAGACACTTTGATAGCGCGGCGCAAGTTTGCGTGGGCGTGCCATCAAAATCGGGCCATTCAATATCGGCCACCAGAGTAATTTTGGGATTTCAATGACGCGCGGGTCAGACAAAAACTCGCGCAAATAGCGACGAATCGCAGGTGCAGTGGGCTCGTCAGGGGTGCCCAGATTGACCAAAATGACCCCAACACCACCTGTTTTAAAGGGCTTGGGCCAGGGGACAAAGCGTGGATTGCGATCAAGATCGCGCTTGGGTTCAGGCCAGAAACGCATTGCTATTAACGCTCGTGAGGATGGTGGCTAAGCGCGCTTGAAAGTAAACGCGCTGTAATGTCGACGATGGGGATCACACGTTCGTAGGCCATTCGGGTGGGACCGATCACGCCAAGCGTGCCGATCACATGGCCATCTACGCTGTAAGGTGCCGTCACAACGGATAAATCTTCGGTGGGTACCAACTGCGAATCGCCGCCAATATAAATCTGAACACCTTGCGCCTGACTTGAGACTTCAAGCAATTGCAACAAGTCGGTTTTTTTCTCAAACATCGAAAAAGTTTTACGCAAGCGATCCATGTCAGAGGCCAGCTCGTTGACATCTAGTAATTTACGCTCGCCCGAGATCACGACGGTTTCAACCTCGTCGGCAGCTTGGGCACCGGCCTCAACGGCAGCTTGCATCAAGCGCGACATGTCTTCTTGCAACCGCGCCAAATCGTGCGCCAGTGTTTGTCGAACAGCGGCAAACGACTTGCCAGCAAAATTATGGTTAAAGAAGTTAGCCGCTTCAATTAAGGCGGTGGCAGTGTAATCACGCGGCGTGAGCAAAATTCGGTTTTGCACATCACCATCAGGGGTCACGATAATTAGCAAGATTCGCTTCTCAGAGAGCCTGATGAACTCAATCTGGCGAAATACCTGCGCCCGGCGCGGTGATAACACCACCCCAGCAAACTGACTCAGGCTTGACAACATGGCAGCCGCGGCCTGCACGGCACGTGAGGGATCAGAGCCTGTCTGCAGGTCGCGTACGGTCGACACCGGGTGCAAGTCAATCGGCTGAGCAGTGAGCATGGTGTCAACAAACACGCGGTAGCCACGCGGGGTCGGTATCCGCCCGGCCGAGGTATGGGGGCTGTGGATCAGACCAAGCTCTTCAAGGTCAGCCATTACGTTACGGATGGTCGCCGGCGACAGCTCAAACATTTTTGAGAGCGTGCGCGAGCCGACCGGCTGGCCATCGTCTATATAACGTTCAATAAGCGCTTTAAGTAGCGCGCGCGCACGATCATCCATCATTGCCCTATTTTACCTTTGTCGACCCTATAATCGGTTAGATTTTCGCGGATTATGAAACCTATGCATTTTCCTATTATTGCTCTAGTTGGTCGCTATCAGGATTCAGGCCTGCATGCGCCGCTGCGCGCGCTGGCAAAACTCTTGATCCAAGAAGGCTCTCAAGTCCTAGTCGAGGCCGACACGGCCAGGCAAACGGGCGTATCCGAGTACCCAAGCGCCACCTTTGCAGAAATCGGACAGCGGGCCAGCCTGGCGATTGTGATGGGCGGCGATGGCACCATGCTAGGCGCAGCCCGTCATTTAGCCCCTTTTGATGTGCCGGTCGTCGGGATCAATCATGGGCGCCTGGGCTTCATCACAGATATCCCGCTTGAAAACTCTTCTGAAGCACTCACGGATTTGCTCCACGGCCGCTACGAAACCGAAACACGCATGCTGCTGAGCGCTACCGTGTGGCGCGGCACCGATCAAATGTTTACCGCAACGGCACTCAATGACGTGGTGTTAAACCGCTCGGGGCGCGGCGGCATGATCGAGGTGCGCGTCGAGGTCAACGACACCTATATGTACACGCAGCGGGCCGATGGCCTGATTGTCGCTACCCCAACAGGCTCGACCGCCTATGCCCTGTCGTCGGCCGGTCCGATTTTGCACCCCGAGGTTAGCGCCATTGTCTTAGTACCGGTTGCCCCGCAAACTCTTTCGAACCGTCCAATCGTCATCCCAGCCGATGGGGTTTTAAATATGACGCTGACGGCAATGGGTCGCAGCGAGGGCGGCGCGAGCGTTCACTTTGATATGCAAACGTGGTCTGACCTGATGCCGGGCGACCGTATCGTAGTGCAACGGGCCCCCCACAGTATTCGGTTTTTGCACCCCGCAGGGTATAGCTTTTTTTCGACCCTGCGCCGCAAACTCGACTGGAACCGCATGCCCCGCTCGGGCGCTGAGGCCGAATAGCTCATGCTGCGTGCCTTGCACATCCGAGACTTCGTCATCGTCACCGAAGCCGATATTAGTTTTGAAGCGGGCTTCACCGTTTTTTCGGGCGAAACAGGTGCTGGAAAATCGATTTTGATTGATGCTCTGGCGCTCACCTTAGGCGAACGAGCCGACTCGTCGGTGCTGCGCGAAGGCGCTACGCGCGCTGAAATCAGTGCCGTGTTCGAAACACCAACCTCGCTTACCGAATGGCTGACCCAACACGATCTGCACGCCGACCACGAGTTAGTGTTGCGTCGTGTGATCGATGCCCAGGGTCGCAGCCGAGCCTACGTAAACGGCTCTGTGGTCACCATCACGCAACTACGCGAAATTGGCGAACAACTGATTGATATACATGGCCAACATGCCCACCAAAGCTTGTTGCGCGGCGACAATCAACGCGAATTACTTGATGCGCACGGCAATCTGCACGCGTTACGACAAACGACTGCCCTCGCCTTTAAAGCCTGGCGCGCGGTTGAAAAGCAGCTCGCATTATCTGAACAAGACGCTAGCACCTTGGCGCAAGCGCGTGAGCGGCTTGAATGGCAAACAAGCGAACTCGCACGTTTATCACTTGGGATCACCGAGTGGGCCGATATTTCAGCCGAGCACACCCGCCTGGCGAATGGTCAGGCGCTTTTGGATGGTGCGGCCCAGACCCTTGCCTCGCTTGATGAGGATGACTCCTCGGTACAACACCAGTTAGCCACGGCGGTGCAACGCATTGGCCAGCTCTTGCGCCATGACTCTCAGCTAAAAACCGTCTACGAGTCGCTTGACTCTGCCCGTATCGCAGTCGGCGAGGCCGTATCTGACCTCAACGATTATGTATCGCGTGCCGAACTCGATCCAGCGCGACTGACCGTACTAGACAACAGACTGCGCGCAATTTTTGAACTGGCGCGTAAATTCAAAACCGAACCTGACGAGCTATACAAGTTTGAGCAAACGCTTAAGGCTGAACTTAACGCACTGCAAGCCTCAAGCGATATCCAAGCACTACGCGCTCAAGCCGTCGCTCGGCGCTCAGAATACGAGACCGCAGCAAAGTCTTTATCGGCGGCGCGCACAAAAGCCGCGGCAGATCTAGGCAAACAAGTCAGCAAAGCCATGCAAACCTTGGCTATGGAGGGCGGTCAGTTCA
>CAIZGG010000495.1 GCA_903932425.1 uncultured beta proteobacterium
AGGTGAAGGCCGCTTTGGTATGACTATTGTTATCACTGTCTAGGTCAATATCACGTTCTTTGTTGATGCTAATGAGGTGGCAGTGACCATCCGTTATTTAGTAAGTTTCATGGCGGCAATCACCTTTGCCCACTTGTCTAAATCTTGCTTCATGAACGCTTTGAATGCAGCAGGATCTTGATCGTAGATCTCGGCACCTAAATCTGACAATTGTTTGCGAAACTCAGGCATGTTCATGATCGTCACGAGATGGTTGCGCAGCAGGGCGACCAACTGATCGGGTAGGCCTGCAGGGGCTAACACTCCGTACCAAATAATGGCCGAATAACTCGGAAAACCCAGTTCACTGATCGTGGGCAGCTTGGGCACGGTTTCTGAGCGTGTGGTGGTTGTCAAGGCGTGCGCGTGCAGCCTGCCAGCGTTGACCAAAGGCAAGGCGGTTGATAAGCCCGCAAAGTAAATATCGATCTCGCCCGACATGACATCATTCATTGCAGGGCCGCCACCCTTGTAGGGTACGTGCAGTAAATCGATATTGGCAATGTCGCGAAACAACTCACCCGCCAGATGGGTCGGGCTACCGGTGCCAGCTGAGGCAAAGGTGAGTTTGCCTGGTTGTGCTTTGGCACGTGTAATCAGATCAGACATACTGGTGATGCCAGACTTGGGGGAGGTCACGAGCAACATTGGGTTGAGTGCCACCATCGAAATTGGTGTGAGATCTTTGAGAGGGTCGTAGGGCAATTTGCTGTTCAGGCTTGGGCTGACTGCCAGTGCGCCGCTTGAACCAAATAACAGCGTATAGCCGTCTGGCGTGGCCGCGGCAGTCTGTGTAGCGGCGATCTCGCCATTGGCACCCGCTTTGTTCTCGATGACGATGGTCTGATTGAGTTGCTCTGCTAAACGTAAGCCCAGCAGACGTGCTAACTGATCGTTGGGGCCGCCAGGTGGAAATCCAACCAGCATTTTGATCGAGCGCGTTGGGTAGTGACTGGCCGTCGCTTGTGGGTCTGAGGCCTGTTTCATTTGAGCCAGCGCGGTCTGTTCAAAGGCTGCCAGCGATAGCACTGTCGTCGCAACAAGGCGCAGCACCCAGTTTCTGAACAGCCTGGCAGTACTTAGTTTCAAAAGTAACGTCATCGGTTGCTCTTTATAGAAGGCGGTATTCGTGTCATGAGATGATTGCGCATGCAATGGATGTACTCAATGCCTGTGCTCAACGCGCAGTGCCGTGCTGCGTCTGGATTTTTTGACTCACAGAGGCACTCAAAAGTTATTAAACGACAGAATCCCTTCTGTCGGATCCATACCATCAAGAATCCGCTTGGCGATTAAATCCTTGAGTGTTTCGGTGGCACCGCCGCCTAAAGAGCCATAGCGCGCACCGCGGTACAGGCGTGATACTGGATATTCGTCAGTGAAGCCGTAGCCGCCATGTAATTGCAGAGCGTCATTGGTGACGCGCAAGGCCATTTCGTTACAGGTAATTTTGGCGACCGCTGCCAAAAAGGGGTCCGGAAACGGATTGGCTGAAGCGCAGGCGCGATACAGCACGCTGCGGGCGGCTTCAATGTCGCGATACATCTCGGCGAGTTTCCAGCGAAGGCCTTGAAAATCCGTAAGGGTCTTGCCAAAGATTGGTCGATTGCGGGTGTAGTTCACCGCTTCTTCAAAGGCACCTTCAGCCAGGCCAAGCGAAATACTAGGGTTCAGGCAGCGTTGAGTATTGAAGGCGCTCATGAGCTTACGAAAGCCACCTTCTTTTAAAACAACGTTTTCAAGTGGCACTTCGACGTTATCAAAACGCACTTCGTGCAAGTATTCGCCACCCATGGTGTGGTAACTGGCAGTCACTTCGAGACCCGGTGTGCCGCCTTCGATCAAGACGCAGCCAATGCCTTCGCGCCCGGGTTGGTCGTCGACTCGCGTGAAGACAACAAACATCGCAGCTTCTTGGGCGCGACTAATCAAGGTTTTAACGCCGTTGACGGTCGCATGATTCAGATGCAACCGGGTGTTCGTGCGGTAGCTGCTGACATCGGTGCCGGCGTGGGGCTCTGTCATGCAGATCGAGAGAATCGCGTCGCCCGAACAGACTTTTGGCAGAATGCTGTCTTTGATTGAATCGGGTGCGTAGGTTTCGATGATGCGCGTTTGCACACCAGCCTCGCCCAGCACCGCCATGGCGGTGGGATAGCAAACCTTGGCGATTTCTTCGAGGATTAAGGCGGTTTCAAACACAGGTAAGCCCAAGCCACCATATTGCTCAGAGACTGTCATGCCCAGCACACCGATCTGGGCAAGTTGCTTCATGTTTTCCCACGGAAACGTACCATCCATGTACTTTGCGGCGCGCGGTTTGAAATCGTTTTGCGCGAGCGCACGTACCGCTTCAACATATTGCCGTTGACTTTCATTGAGTTTGAAATCCATGCTGCTCAATCCTTGATGAGGTCGATTTAACGTGAAACTAGTTTAATGCGCGGCGAGCATGGCTTTGATTAAAGCGTCAACGCTGGCAAATACACGCGCCCCAGCGCCTTCGAGTGCACGTTTTTTTGCGTCAAAGGTGCCAGTGTTTCCATGCACCACAGCACCCGCATGCCCCATGACTACACCCTCGCGCGCGCCATGTCCGGCAATGACCGCAAAGGTGGGTTTGCTGCACTTCGTGTCAATTAAGGCTTGCGCAAACTCTTCTTCCTCAGAGCCGCCAATTTCTCCAACCAAAACGATTTGCTTGGTGCGTGGGTCAGCATTAAAAAAAGGCAGCACTTCAGCAAATCGTGTGCCCTTGCAAGCGTCGCCACCAACACCGATCCAAACACTTTGGCCTAGCCCGCAATCCACCAACCGGTGATTCGTTTCGTATGACAGTGTGCCGCTTTTAGCAATGACGCCTACTGAACCTGGCTGCAAAGACACTGAAGGAATGAAACCCAGTTTGGTGCGGCCAGGGACAGCCACACCCGGAGTCGAGGCACCCACCCAGCGTGCCCCGGCGGCCTGCACGAGCGCGCGCGCGCGTATTGCATCGGCTACGGGCATCCCCTCGGTGACAGTCACGATGAGTTTAATGCCGCCAGCAATGGCTTCACTGATGGCGGTGAGCACTTCAAAGGGCGGCACCATGGCAACACTTGCCACCGCACCCGTTGCTTTGACGGCCTCGGCGCAAGACCGAAACACCGGTGCGCCGTCTACTTCTTTCAGATCAGCAGATTTACTACCGGCAGGGGCTGTGCCGCCAACGATATCCGTGCCATAGGCCCGCATCAACGCGGCATGCTTGCGCCCCATACGACCTGTAATTCCCTGCACAATAGTTGGCAGAGACGCCTTCGGATCAAATAAAAGCGCCAATGGGTCACTGGGGAATAATTGCGTTGTCATTATGCTTTCCCCTTCGCGAGGGCGACGACTTGATCGACAGCCCGCTCTAAATCAGTTTCAACGACCAATGAGGCGTTGGCGCTCGTCAGTGTCTGAATAGCGGCTTCTAGGCCATTACCAATTAATCGAATCACAATTGGGATTTTGATATCTTTGGTTTGTTCAAGTGCAATCAAGATCAGGCGTGAAAGCTCTGCCAAATCAGTGACGCCTGCAAAGAAGTTCATCAGTATCACTTTGACTTGTTTGCCTTCGCCGATCCAGCGCAGCACTTGAATCAAGCGAGTGGGCTCGCCACGAAATTGACCTGTACGAATATCTACAAAATTAAAGGGCTTGCAGCCGCGGCGAGTCAGTTCGTCGACGAGTTGCATGCTTAAGCCCGCACCGGTCGTGAGCATACCGACATCACCATTTTCATCAAGTCGCACAAAATCAAAGCCATGATCGATTTTGAGAGAGGCTTCTGGATAGGCGTGGCCTCGCTCTTTTAACAGCGCAAGCAAGAGCGGTTGCCGTTCAATTGCATTGTCGTCGGCGACCAGTTTTGCATCGCCTGCGATCCAGCTGCCATCGGGTTGCACGAACAGTGGGTTGATTTCAGTGAGCGTGAGTTCGAGCTTAAACAAAGCGTCGCACAATTGATGGGCCGCTTGACTGAGCGCTGCTTGCGCGAAAGCAGGGAGTTGTTTTGCAAGTTCTTGCGCGGCGCGTTTAACCGCGCTGGGTTCAAAGTCTGCCTGCTGTTGCAGCATGGCGCCGCTTGCAGAATGTTGTTCGACTTCGATGCCGCCTTGTGCCGACATCAGGATAATGACCTTGCCAGAAGACGGATCAAGCATCAGGCTGATATAGCACTCTTGTCCAGAGGCGGGTTGCTCGATGCGACACTCATGCACGCGATGACCTCGCACCGTTGCATCGACTAAGTTGTGCAGCGCCTGCTCAAGTTCTTGTGCGTTGTTGGCTCGGACGATACCGCCCGCTTTTCCGCGCCCGCCGACGGGGATTTGTACTTTGACAAAGCACGGAAAATTTACCGCTGCGTGGGTTGAGCGATTGGCGAGTATGCCCTCAGGGATTGAAATACCAAATTGCGCCAGCAAAACCTTGGCGTCGTGTTCAAGCAGCATCATGTTGGATGCGGTCTCCTAGTTTCATGTTTTATTTGTTCAGGGCGTAGTGTGCCCAATTTAAGGGATTGGTTCAAACGCATGCTACCTGGTCGCCTAAGGATTACGTGAGGTGATTTTAATCAAACAAAGCGCCGTGAAGATGCAGATCGCTAGGCCACAGGTCAGCCACAGGACGCCAGCGCCCCATTCAGCTAGCGCTAAGCCAAACATGAACGGAGCAATTGCCTGCGCAAATTTAGCGGGCATCGTGAGCCAGCCCTGACGTTGCCCAAAGCCTTGTGGGCCAAAGATCGCCAAGGGTAGCGTACCGCGAGAGATAATTAGGATGCCGTTACCCAAGCCATGCAAAATCACGAACAGTGCCGCGAACGGGGCGCCTAAGCCGACTAAGACTAGCACCCCAGTGGGATGTGCCAGTGCGGCGATGCGGGTGCCGATTAAGGGATGAAGTTTTCTTAAGAACGCGAAGTCCAGAATGCGGCCAGAGATTTGCGCGGGTCCGACCAGTGCACCCACCGAAAAGGCGACCGCCAGAGGTACGCCAAAGCCTTCAAGCAACCTCGGCAGGTGGGACATCATGCCCATGCTGATGAAGCCGCTTGCGGCAAAAACAAAGGCGAGAAGCGCGGCGGCGTATTTGGCGGGAGCAGGGCTCTGAGCTGTTGGCTGGGCATTTACGCTAGCCTGAGGTGCTGCCGTTTGAGTTGTAGCGGGTTGCGCGACGCCTACCGGTTGCGACCCGCTCAGTGGCTCGATTTTTGTAGGGGCGGGTGTTTGGGCGTCGGAATTTGACGTGGGGTCGTTCGCAGTGGCCGTACCGGGCAATAAGGCGTTTAAGGGCATCGCAACGAAGACATTCATGGCTGCCCAAAACCAACAGGCCCCACGCCAGCCGTACCGGGCTTCAACAAAGACAGACAGCGTCCAGCCCGCAACGCTGGCAAAGCCAGCGACCAGCGTGACCCCCGTCAAAGCATTGCGCGAGTTTTTTCCAAACAGGTGAACGATTGCCGCAAAGGCGACCTCGAACATGCCGGCCGCCATGCCAAGGCCCAGTACTGCATACGCGAGCAACAACAGCCCTAAGCCCTGTGAAAGTGCCAATAGTGACAGCCCTAGCGCAAGCAGCAAGTTAGAAACTAGCAACACAGGGCGGCCACCGAAGCGATCGACTAGCCGACCCGCTGTGGGTCCAGCAATTGCGGAGACGGCGAGTGCAAGCGATAGTCCGGCAAATACTGTTGCACTCGAAATCGAGAGCTCTTGACTGGCTTGGGTGGCCATGACGGCCGGCAAATAGTAGGCGCCCGCATGCGAAATAATTTGGGCGGCGCCTACAACGGTGACGGCACGGTAAAGGCGAGTGGTCATTGAGTGAGCGCTTTAGAGAGGCGGGCGAAAGTTTCGGCCAATGTTTTTTTTAGGAGATGCAAGGCGTGATGATTCATGAAAGCTTTCAGCCGCACAGGTCATTACACGGGCTATTATTAACCAACTTTCAAAAACGAGTCTTCTTGCGTTCCTTGCGAGCCCTTCTTATGCTCGGCTTTCTCCTTCGAAACTTTTTATAAATTTGCGCACCGATGGAAATCTCCCAACTTCAGCTTAGTTATGTCGATGTTGAAGATCGTATGGTCTTAAGGATCAATTTAGGTGCGGATAAGCATCTCGCTTTGGTGCTGACCCGTAGAATCGTGTGTTTTATGCTCGATAGTCTTTCGGTGTTGTTGCAGCGCGTCACCCCTCCGCCAGCGAAGTTTGCACAAGCGCCTACGGCCGCAGAGCGAATACGTGCCGCGCACTCTGGGCAAGCGACCGACTCGCAGAATTTGTCACAAGCATCTAAAGCGCCTGTCGCGCTCGGGCAAATTGGGCGTGACGAGATGCCCTTTCAAGAGCGCGCGCCCGAGGGCAATTTGTTCAACGTGGGGCATGCAGCGATCTTGGTTGCCAATGCGGCTTGTCAGCAAACCGATAGCGGGCTGACATTTACGTTTTTTATCGAGCCCTTGCAACCTGTCAATTTAAACTTGTCAGCGCATTTAAGCGTAGGCGTGTCTCAGTTGATGACAGAACTTTCACACCGTGCGCAATGGTTTGGCACAACAACGATCGGCCAGCGCGACACAAGCCAACAGGCACTGATGGATTTGATGCCGAACGAAGGTTCGGTGACGTATCATTAAGCGACGCGTGTTTGCCAGAGCAGGTGTTGTCTGTCAGAGGATGAGTCAGCGACTAGGCCATCATTGAATCGAAAGATAGTACCGATCTGTTCATTTAATTTTTATTTTTATGAGTCTTTTATGAGCCGCCAACAATCAATTGATCTTGCTACCGACTATTTTGATCAAGGTCACTTTCAGGCCACCCTTGCACGACGCGTAGGAATTGCGACCGAAAGTCAAGAGCCAGGCAAGGTTGAGATTCTTACGTCTTACCTCACACAAGAACTCACCCCCTATCTCAGCACGATGGGGTTCACTTGCAAAATCATTCCTAACCCGGTTCAAGATCGTGGCCCGTTTTTAGTGGCCGAACGCCTTGAGCAAGGTGCTGATTTTACGGTGCTGAGCTACGGACATGGTGATGTCGTGCGTGGTTACGCGCCGCAATGGAATGAGGGCTTAGCCCCGTGGACGCTGAATATCCAAGGCGACCGCTGGTACGGCCGTGGTACGGCAGATAACAAAGGTCAGCACACCATCAATCTTGTCGCGCTCGAGCAAGTGATCGCTGCACGCGGTGGGTGCTTGGGCTACAACGTCAAACTGCTGATCGAGATGGGCGAAGAGATGGGCTCGCCGGGCTTGCGAGAGGTATGCGAGGAGTACGGTGACTTGTTGAAGGCAGATTTATTTTTGGCGTCTGATGGTCCACGTGTTTCTGCGACGCGTCCGACGTTGTTTTTGGGTTCGCGCGGTGCCTTTAATTTTGAACTGAAGTTAAACCTTCGTCAGGGCGCACATCACTCGGGTAACTGGGGAGGGCTCTTGCGCAATCCTGGTATTCGTTTGGCCCACGCGATTGCGTCGATGGTCGATGCCAAGGGGCGCATCCTCGTGCCCAAACTGTTGCCTAACGCGTTACCTGAAAACGTCAAACGGGCGCTCGCCAATATCGAAGTGGGCGGCGGGCCCACTGACCCCGAGATTGATCCTGATTGGGCCGAGCCTGGCCTGACGCAGGCCGAGCGTGTTTTTGCCTGGAATACTTTCGAAACCCTTGCGTTTAAAACGGGTAATCCAGAAGCCCCTGTCAACGCAATCCCTGGTTACGCGATTGCATTTTGTCAGTTGCGATACGTGGTGGGAAGCGACAACGAGAATTTTCTGAAACACATCCGCGACCACCTTGATGCGCATGGCTTCACTGATGTTGAGGCCGCGGCGAGTCGTGGTGAAGCTGCAGAAGCCACGCGCTTGGATCCCGATAATCCTTGGGTCAAAATGGCCGTCACGTCGATCACGCGTAGCACCGGTAAAACGGTCGACGTTTTGCCCAACTTGGGCGGCACCTTGCCTAACGACGCATTTTCGAAGATCTTAGGCTTGCCAACTGTTTGGGTGCCGCACTCTTACGCAGCCTGCTCGCAACATGCGCCTAACGAACACATGTTGGGCTCCGTTGCACGCGAGTCGCTACAACTTATGGCGGGCTTGTTTTGGGATCTTGGTGATGAGGGCGCGAAGATTGCCGCGGCTGCCTAAGCGCTGAGCCTTTACCCCGAACTCAGCGTTTAACAAGAGCGCTGAGTGTTTGATAGCAAGTCAGTGAGCCTGACTTGGCCACTCAGCGCCGTTCAAAAGTCACTCTGCCTTGATATTTGCGTCTTTAACGATCACGGCGTTCGAGGCATGTTCTCTTTGAATCATATTGCCAAAGTATTCTGGCGTACCGGTGACAACAAGATTTTCAAGCTTGCGAATTTTTTCAGAGGTCTCGGGGTCGTTGAGTGCTTGGTTGATTGCGGCGTTGAGCTTTGAAATGATCTGAGGCGGTGTACGCGCGGGCGCAAAGAAACCAAAGAATGAGGTCATATTGGCTTCGGGGTAGCCGAGCTCAGCAAAGGTTTTGACCTCGGGATAT
>CAIZGG010000496.1 GCA_903932425.1 uncultured beta proteobacterium
CCGATCTCGCCACCGGCAGCTTTGTTGAAACGAAAAATAAAGGGTTCAAAAAAATGAATCCTCAATCTCTGTCTGTCTTCGCTGAACAACAATCGCCTAGGTGTACCAAATGAAAAGCAAATTCTTGCTGCCGCTTATCGTCTTTTTAAGCTTAGTAGGCTTTTTGGCTCTTGGGCTGAACCGAGATCCTCGATATATTCCGTCACCACTGGTCAATAAACCTGCGCCTGAGTTCAGCATCGCGCAGTTAGCCGAGCCAGACAAGTCGTTTTCACCAAGCAGTATGCAGGGGCAAGTATGGGTACTAAACGTTTGGGCGTCTTGGTGCACGGCTTGCAGAGAAGAGCACCCCTCGTTACTCAAACTCGCGGCCTCTGCAACGGCGCCATTGATTGGGTTGGATTATAAAGACGCCCGTGCGGATGCACTAGCGGTGCTAAAAAAAGAAGGCAACCCGTATCTACTCTCGGCGTTTGATTTGTCTGGTCGTGTGGGAATCAACTACGGCGTCTACGGAGTCCCTGAAACCTATGTGATCGACAAGAAGGGTGTGATCCGCTTTAAACACATTGGCCCAATCACTCCCGCACTTCTTGAAAAAACGATTTATCCGCTGATTACTGAGTTGAAGAAATCTTGAATTGCCTCTTTCTTGTTGAGCTTGAAAAAATGGGGACAGATATGCCAACTGTCAGCAAAAAGCGCTCGAAGAACGCGCTGTCAGACTGCAGAGCAGAAACAATGACAAAGCGCATACTTGTCTTAAGAGGTCAGAAGATGTATGCCCGCTTTTTGATACTTGTTGTGCTGGCGTGTTCGCTAGGTGTTGCGCAAACTAAAGAAGCCGAATTACTTGCGCAAGATCCAATTATTGAACAACGCCTGATCGTCATCTCTGAAGAAATGCGTTGCTTAGTCTGTCAAAACGAATCGCTTGCGGGTTCACGCGCTGATCTTGCCTTAGATTTGCGTCGTGAAATTCGCGACTTGATCCGGCAGGGAAAGACGGACGCCGAGATTCGAACCTTTATGGTCGACCGGTATGGTGACTTTATCTTATATCGGCCGCCGGTACGGACCACAACATGGTTGCTTTGGCTAGGCCCGTTTATTTTATTGGCGTTTGCCGTGTTTGCATTATTTAGATTTTTTCGGCTGCGCAATCGACAGCAGAAACAGGTTGCGGCGACAAATATTGATGTTGAGCGCCTGTCAGCGTTGTTAAAGGAGCCTAAAAAATGACCGTATTTATTGGAATATTAGCAAGCGGGCTCGTGGCTGCGTTACTGCTGTTATTTAGGCCCTATCTCTGGAACAAAAAACTATCGCTTGGGGCGCAACGAGCGCTCAATATTGCGATTTACAAAGAAGAGCTTGAAAAACTTGAAACTGACCGTCGTAAAAAAAGACTGACCGAGCTGCAGTTCAACGCTGGGCAGCAAGAATTACAACAGCGCTTACTGCTCGAGACTGACACGAAAGACGTACCTCTGAACTTGCACTCGGCAAAAATCACCGTGCTGCTCTTGGTGATCTTAATCCCGTTGCTGTCCGGTGCAATCTATTACTCCTTAGGTAGCCCTATTCAAGGTGTTGACCCGAAAGCTTACGAGAAGGTGATACAGCGCGACGTTGAGCAGATGGTGGCAGGCCTTGCCGCAAAACTTGAAAAAGATCCGTCTGACCTAAAGGGCTGGGCCATGCTTGCGCGGTCTTATAAGGTCATGCATCGGCCTAAAGAGGCTGAACAAGCCTATGAAAAATCTGGTAGTTACGTGCAAGGTGATGCGCAATTGTTGGCCGATTACGCAGATGTGGTTGCGACCAATGCAAACGGCAGCTTTGCTGGTAAGCCCCTGCAGCTGCTCGCTTTGGCCTTAACACTTGATCCAAATAACCCAATGGCTTTGTGGCTTTCGGGGACTGCCTCTTTTAACGTTGGTGACTTTACGAGTGCACTACGCACCTGGGAGCACTTGGCGACCTTGCTTGAGGCCGAGTCAGAAGACGCCAAGCTAATACAAGGCGCGATTAACGATGCGCGTGTCAAGCTGGGGCGGTAACTTGACGACTCTTTGTAGTACTCATGCTGCTAAAAGCTCGAGCAGACGCTTGGTGATTTGCCTATGAAATTGCAAGCGAGTCGCGCGTATCCAATTGCCGCTTTCGCGCTGATTACGATACTGTTAATTGCGTTATTTACGGCTGTCTTGCTTTGGGATATCCGAAAACAAGAGCTGAATCATACGCAGCTTGAGACGATTGGCTTGACAAAAATATTTACAGAACAAACCGAACGAACCTTTACTGGTTCGCAACTCATTCTTCAGGGGATTCGAGAAAGTTTACAGACGACGTTTGGTAATCAGTTCTCACTTGACAGTTTAGAAGTGCATTTATTGCTCGGCACCCGGGTAATGTGGATGCGTCAAATTGATCTGCTGTATTTAGTGGATGAAACCGGCACAGTGGTGAACTCGTCTGCACAGCATCCGAGCCTGCCCGTCTCTATGGCAGATCGTGAATACTTTACCGCGCTTAAAGATACAGACGATTTAGGGATGTTTATCGAACGTCCAAGACGTCACGAAGTTGAAAAAGATTGGGTCATCCATTTGGCAACAAAGCTTGTCGATGGCGAGGGCAGGTTTAAAGGGGTTGTTGTTGCAGTCATTAGCACCGCACACATAGAAGATGGCTTTAACCTGATGCGCCTGGATTATGCGAGACCGGTCGCTCTGTATCGTACTGACGGCACACTGATAGCTAGTACCCCCCACCGTACAGGCATGATTGGCGATCGCCCGCCTGAGCTTGGTGGTGAGGTCTTGCCGACCTCAGGCGATGAAGTCAGGCTAGTCAGTCATGTAAAGGGCACGGATAGGCGAGAAGAATTTACCTTAGCGTCGGTCAATAAGTTTCCACTGGTGATTAGTGTCACCAATGACGAAGACGAGGCGCTAGCGTCTTGGCGCGAGGCTGCAATCCCCATTGTCGGCGGTGCGATTGTGATGTCCTTATTGATCGTGATGGCGGCTTTTTTATTGATTCGAAAAACCTTGCGTGAGGCTGATCTTTCGAATGCACTTGGTGAGAGTAAAAGTCTGTACCAGGTGACGATCGATTCGATGATGGACGCTATCGTGGTGATTGATTCTAGGCAAAATATTGTGCTGTTCAATCCCGCTGCAGAAAAAATGTTTGGCCGCTCGGCGCAAAGCATGCTTGGCAGCCCACTGTCGGTGCTGATCCCGACGCCTTTACGAAAAGATCATTCTCGACATGTCGCACAGTTTCAGCAGTCGGCTACGCCCTCGCGCGCCATGGCCCCGTTGCTTTCGATCACGGGCTTGCACGCCAACGGTACGTTGTTTCCGATTGAATCCACAATATCGCAGACCATGGTGAGAGGTGAGGCACAATTGACTGCCGTCTTACGCGATATCACTGAACGACAACTCGCCGAGCGTGAGCTAAAAGAGATGAATGACGAACTTGCTCTATTGTTAGTTCAGCGCGAAGATATTCGCGAAAATGAACGAACCCGGATCTCGCTTGAACTGCATGATGATCTGGGTCAACGTCTAACCGGTTTAAAGCTGGACGTCGCCTGGCTCAGCAATCGAATTAAAGACGGGCGGATACCTGAACAAGACAAAATTGATGCGTTGCGTGCGCAGATTGATCAGGCGATCAGTTCAGTCAGGCGGATTTCAACAGAGCTCAGGCCGATGGTCTTTGATGAACTCGATTTTGCTTCTGCAGTTACCTGGCAAGTTCAAGCGTTTAGTCAACGCACTGGCGTTGAGGTCAGGCTTTCACTTGAAGAGCTTAGCGAGACAAAAAATGAAGCGGTGGCACTTGGGCTGTTTAGAATCGTACAAGAATCATTGACGAATATTGCAAGGCATGCCAAGGCAACGCAGGTGGATATTACGCTGCGCAAGAACAGTCAGGCCTTGGTGCTATCTATTCGGGATAATGGCCAAGGTATGGCTATTGACTCAACCCGTAAAGGTTTGGGTGTGATCGGGATGCGCGAGCGTGCTAAAGCAATAGGCGCGCAGTTTA
>CAIZGG010000497.1 GCA_903932425.1 uncultured beta proteobacterium
AAGCGCCAAGCGCCAAGCGCTTAGGCTGAGCGCGTCTCGCGGCCTCAAAATCGGTTGAAAGCAGCTGAAATCGTTCGAAACAACTCGCCCCTGCGACACCCCTTACGCGCGTTGCTTAACAGCACTAATCTAGCCTCAGTCCAACAACAATCAGGAGTGGGCTCATGAAAACGCTGCGGGGTATGGTGATTGGGGTGTTCTTCTTGCTAACAGGCTGTGTCGCCTATGGTCCTCAGGCTGGCGGCTATGGCTACGGGCCATATTATGGTTATGCTCCCGCGTATCCCACCTACGTGGCACCTGCGGCGACCATTGTGGTCCCCATTGTGCGGGCGCCGCGTTATCGCCCTTATGGCCATCACCACTGGCGCGGTTAGGCACGGGTGGCGACAAACCTGTAAAGTGTCGTCACCTGCCTAGTTTGGAGTTTGAATGAAAGTCCCGCAACGGCTACTGCCGCTGGTCGAAGAAGGGTTGGTTGATGAGGTATTGAGCCAACTCATGAGCGGCAAAGAGGCCACTGTTTACGTGGTTCGCTGTGGCGATGACGTGCGTTGCGCGAAGGTGTACAAAGACGCCAAGCAGCGTAGCTTTAAAAATGCGGTGTCTTACACCGAAGGGCGTAAGGTCAAGAATAGTCGGCAGGCGCGTGCGATGGAAAAAGGCACACGCTACGGCCGACAAATGCAAGAAGAGGCCTGGCAAAACGCTGAGGTTGATGCGTTGTTTCGTCTAGCCAATGCAGGGGTCAGGGTGCCCCAGCCCTATATTTGCACCGATGGGGTGCTGCTGATGGAACTTGTCACCGATAGCGAAGGCAATGTGGCGCCGCGACTCAATGACGTTGAGTTGACCGCAGAGCTCGCACTGGCGCATCACGCTTATTTGATTAAGCAAGTCGTACGGATGCTCTGCGCTGGCGTGATTCATGGTGATCTGTCTGAATATAATATTTTGATGGCGGCCAGTGGCCCAGTCATTATCGACTTGCCCCAGGCAGTCGATGCGGCGGGCAACAATGAGGCGGCAGCGATGTTGTCGCGTGACGTGCAAAACCTAGCTGTTTATTTCGGGCAGTTTGCGGCGCAGTTATTGACGACCGATTATGGCAAAGAAATCTGGCAGCACTACGAGGCTGGCACACTTGCGATCGATACGGTTTTAACGGGCTTTGTTGCCGCCGACACTACCCCTGTCGACATGGTTGGGTTGATGCAGGAGATTGAAGATACCCGTCGCGAAGAACAAGAACGCCAGCGCCGCCTGCAAGAGCGCGATTGACGTCTTCTTGCATGAAGAGGGTTTTCGAACCACTCGTGCAGGAACCTTCGGCGACATGGCTATAATCAGGTGAAAATAAGCCCAATCCTTTGAGTTCTGCCATGACTGCACAATCTTCTCTTGCCTTTCGCTCGACCAAGTCTTCGAGTCCCATGCCTCAGGTTGAACGCGAAGCGATCGTCGCGAACCCAGGTTTTGGTAAATACTTTACCGATCATATGGTATCGATCGACTGGACTCTCGAGCAGGGATGGCATGATGCTGCGCTAAAGCCTTATGGTCCCTTGATGCTCGATCCTGCCTCGTCAGTGTTGCATTACGCGCAAGAGATTTTTGAAGGCCTGAAAGCCTATCGTCATCCCGATGGATCAATCTGGACCTTTCGTCCTGAAGCGAATGCCGCGCGCATGCAGCGTTCGGCGAAGCGTTTAGCGTTACCCCCTTTGCCGACAGATTTGTTTCTTGAGTCGATCAAGCAGTTGGTGAATGCTGATGCGGCTTGGGTACCCGCTTCTGGCGAGATGAGCCTATATTTGCGTCCCTTCATGATTGCCAACGAAAGTTTCTTGGGCGTGCGTTCAGCGCATCGGGCGGCCTACTACGTGATTGCTAGCCCAGCGGGCCCTTACTTCGCAAAAGGCGTTGCGCCAGTGATGATCTGGCTGGCCGAAGATCATGCCCGCGCTGCCTACGGTGGGACAGGTGCAGCTAAATGCGGTGGTAATTACGCCGCCTCGTTGTTGCCGCAACAAGAGGCCTATGAGAACGGCTGCCCTCAGGTGCTGTTTCTTGACTCGCAAGAAGGTAAATACATCGAAGAGCTCGGTGGGATGAACGTGTTTTTGGTGCTTAAAGACGGGACGCTAGTGACCCCTGAATTGACGGGCAGCATTCTTGAGGGTGTGACGCGCATGAGCATCATCGCGCTGGCACGTGATCGTGGTCACGTGGTGCAAGAGCGCAAAATTACGATCGACGAATGGCGTGAGGGTATTGCCTCGGGCGTGATCACTGAGGCTTTCGCCTGTGGCACGGCTGCAGTGGTGACACCGATTGCAGCGCTTAAAGGGCGTGGGTTTATCGCAGGCGATGAAAATGCTCCTGCTGGGAAACTAACGATGTCGTTGCGTCAAGAACTCACCGATATTCAATCGGGCCGTTTGCCTGATCGCCACGGTTGGATGGTACGTCTGGTCTAGGTATTCTTTTGCTTGAGCGCCAGGTTGAGCATGTGTTGGTACTGAGCCGCCTTAAGGTACGGTTGCTCGTTCATTAAGTCCATCAAGAGTTGATCAGCCAAAATGACCTGTTCTTTGGGCAGTTCACTCATGACCGTTGTGTAGACCGCGAAGCGTCCTCCGTTGACCCAATCTTGTTCTGCATGTTCTTGGTGCTGCACCAGTTGCGCCTTTTGTTGTGCTCGCTTTAAGCGCTGCCTGTTGGCTTCGATTTCGCTGTAGGCTGTTTTTGTTTCGGTTTGACCCGAACCCCTGAGTACCCTGAGGCGCGCAGCAGTGCGTATGGTGAGGTAGTCGGCCTGCGAGGTTTGTCCGGCACGTTCTAGTTGCTGTATCTGTTCTAAGAGCACGTCCGCTTGATCGTTGGCCCGTGTCGCGATTTTTTTTAAGAGCGGGGGCACGCGATGACCACGCTGCTCGAGCAGCAGGCTATAACGCTGGGCAGTAAACTGGATTTGTCCAGTTGGGATTGAGCGTGGTAGGGGCATAGACTCAATAGGCGCTTGTTAGAGCAGAGCTTAACTTAGAGTTTAATTTAGTACTTCAAAAATCAAAGTTATAGTACATCCTTTTGTCATGCTACGCATAAAACATTGATAAATAATGAGTAATTACAGATTGACTCGCGCATTCGTTATTTGTCTTGGGGCGTTTCCCTTGCTCTGGCCCGCTCTATATAACGGTTACCCTCTGGTATACAGCGACTCCCATGTCTTCATCTCGCAGCCTGTGGCTGGCTTCATGAACTGGGATAAGCCTTTCGTGTATGGCCCGTTGATTCTGTTGTTTCACGGTTGGCAGAGCCTCTGGGGTGTGGTGGTCGCGCAAGGGCTCTTGATCTCCCAACTCGTCTGGTTAGCGGTAATCGCTCTCAGATCAAGCTCGTCTGCGCAGATCTGTGCGCCAAGCCATAACAGGGCGCTTTGCATAAGGGGCGATGCAACGCGCCACCTTCTGGCCTGTAGTGTGTTAGCGCTGGCCAGCTCAGCCCCTTGGTTTGTGAGTTTCGTGATGCCCGATATTTTTGCGGCCATGACAGTGCTGTGCCTGTTTTTGCTAACGTTTTCAACTCGCTTGACAGCGCTTGAGCGGTTGTGGCTCGTGCTGCTCGGGTCGCTAGCGATTGCCGTTCACTTATCACATTTGGTCATTGCCGCAGGCTGTTTAGCGGTCGTGCTGTGTCTGCGTACTGGGCATTTTAAGAGAGCCCTGTTGCCCTTGCTCGGGGCCGTTATTATTTTGCTCGGCACTAACTTCTACGCGTTTCAACAATTTTCGATCTCGCCGCATGGCTCGGTGTTTATGCTTGCCCGGATGACGGGTGATGGCAATACGGATGAAGTCCTTGAGAAATATTGCGAGCAAAAAAAGTGGTACCTCTGTGAATGGGCGGGTCGTTTGCCTAGCGATAGCGATGATTTTTTATGGAACGGGAAAGGCCCCGTCTGGAGCCATCCCGGAGGCCCGATCGGTTTAGCCCCTGAGGCTTCAGAGATTGTCTCGCACATCTTGCGCACCAGACCACTCTCGGTATTGCTTTCTGCAATGAGCAACATGGTGCATCAGTTATGGATGATTCAATTGGGCGATACCTTGCACCCAGATCATTTGGATTTGACGGTTGCAAAGAGTGTAGGGCAGTATTTTTCGCCGCAAGAGCTCGATGACTTCAAACGCTCGAGACAAATGAAAGATGTGCTAGCACCTGACGCCGTGTGGTTTAGTCGTTTAAGCGTGGCGATGGTTTGTGCAGGTGCGTTATTTAGCTTGTATATTTTATTGAAAGTGTGGCGTACGCGTCATGCTTCAGACAATACGCCTCATACAAAGGTAGTTGTTGGATTCATCTTGCTGCTTTGGATGGGCTTTTTTGCAAATGCCTTCGCAACCGGCGCACTCTCTAAGCCGCATCACCGTTATCAGGCGAGAATCGCATGGTTGTTGGTTCTGCCACCCCTGCTGTTAGTGCGAGCAACGAGACGTTAGGTTGCAGTGATAAGCTTGAATGCTTTGCGCCAGGCTGGCTTGGTTCCTGCGAAGAAGCGCTTTGCCGTCGAGACGCCGCGCGGTATTGCTCACGCACTACGCGTTGAGGCATCCTTCACTCTCGTTGAATATTGCTGGCTTTAATCACAGCGGCCCATTTGGCTACTTCACCATCGACAAAAGCTGCTAGGGCTTGTTGCGTGCTGCCTTGAATTTCAATCGCTTGTTGTAATAGTTTTGTTTTTAGCTCGGGCTCACTCAGTACTGCATTCACTTCGTGATTTAAATATGCAATGATCGAAGCTGGCGTGCCAGTAGGGGCAAAAAAACCGTAGCTCGCGACGGATTCAAAGCCTGGGTAACCCGATTCAGCAACAGTGGGCAAATCAGGCATTAATTCAGAACGTTTGGCGGTAGTGATCGCGAGCGCGCGCACTTTGCCTTCTTTTAGCATCGGCAAATAGGGTGGCAAGGTGTCTAACGCCATCGTGACTCGCCCCGAAACCAAGTCGGGCAGTAAGAGCGACGTGCCCTTGTACGGCACATGCAGCACATCAATCCCTGCAGCCACCTTGAACATCTCGCAAGTAAGATGAATCAAGCCGCCTGTACCGGACGAGCCACAAGTGAGTTGGCCCGGCGTTTTCTTGGCCAAGGCCACCAGTTCAGCTAAATTTTTTGCGGGCACTTCGTTGCCAACGACAACGATATTACTTAAGGTGCCCGCAGTTGAAATCGCAAGCAAATCTCGTTTGAAGTTGTAGCCTGGATCTTTGTAATAGCTCATGGAAATCGAGTGAGAGCCAATCGAACCCATTAGTAGTGTGTAGCCATCGGGAGTGGCCTTGGCCACATAGGCTGCACCGATATTGGCACCCGCACCAGGTTTGTTTTCAATCACG
>CAIZGG010000498.1 GCA_903932425.1 uncultured beta proteobacterium
GATCATCAACTGGTTTTAATATCTCGACACTTGACTCTCGGTGATTGATGATTGAGTTCTTTGCTCTGGCCCACCCGATACTAAACCTCTATGAACATTCTTCGCACCTGTTGTCTCAGTCTGATCTTGCTTTTTTCTACGAGCGGGCAGTACGCGCGTGCTGTCGAGGTGGGGCAAACGATTCGTATCGCAGGGCTCACCTCGCTGAGTGGTCAAACGGTTGCAGCCGAACAGTTGGCCGGAAAGTATTTGATTATTCAAGTGTGGGCCTCGTGGTGCCCCTACTGCCATAAGCAAAATCTCAATCTGCAAAAACTTGCACCGCAACTGTCGCCGGATAAGGCGCTTATCGTGGCGCTCTCGGTTGATCGCGATGAATTTAGCGCCCAAAACTATGCCGAGCAACATGCCTGGCCGTTTCTGACCGCCATGATGACGCCAGAGTGGTCAGCAACACTTGGCAAGCGGCGGGGTATTCCGGAACTCTATGTTGTCAATCCTCAGGGTAAGGTGGTTCAAAAGGAGTTTGGCCTGATGGTCGAGGCAGATCTGTTTGAATTAAAAAAATACGGCCAATAAACTTTTTTTACTATGGTTTGATGTAGGCGTATTTTTCTTGGAATTGCAGGTCAGCGATGCGCACGACACCTGAGGGCGTAAACTCAGCGTCCAGAATAAATTGATCTTTGTTGAGCTTGCGATTTCTAAGCGTAATTTCGCAGACCTCAAAGCGTACGCCGCGCGACTTTAATGCTGCGATCAAGGGGGCATATTCAACGGTATTTTTTTCATCTTTCGCGCCTTCCATCAGAAGGTCAACCCCTTCGGCATGGGTGACTACGACGATTTTTGTGGTCGGTGCGACGTCTAGGTGATTACGAATATTGCGCAGGCCTTTTAAACCTTGCATCGCGGCGTTATCGATGTGATAGACAACACTAGATTGCGCAGCCGCAGAGCCCGCACTTAACATTCCAAGCAGCAAGAGCAGGGCACAGGTAGTTTGTTTGAGTTTTACAAACATGGGAATCCTCAACGATTAAATAACGCGCCGGGTGCGCGTGTGGAAATTCAACTGGCCCCTAGGTTAAGTACGAACCGACCAAGAGTAAGAAGAGTTTACGCCAGCCCTGGATTATTGGCCGAGCCTTTAATCGCTGGCATATTCAGCGGACTCGCTTTGACAGTCTTGATATCTTTCAAGTACTTGGTCATCAAGTCCCATATCGGTTCACCGCCAGCCTGCTTGGCTTCTTCTGAAACGGGCGCCCAGCCTGCGACCTTATAGGTTCCCTCTGCATCGATGAGCTTACCGCCTAGGCGCATATCTGAAATGCGGTTCCCAGCCGCAGCGGTTGGATCAATCGCGTACTGCAGTCCACCCACGCGTACCATGTCACCACCCTGTTGATAGTAGGGATCAGGATTAAACAGGTTGTCGGCGACATCTTCAAGAATCGTCTTGAGCATCTCGCCTTTCATCATGGTGGTCGTGGTGTACGGATAGGTAATGGCCGTTTGATCAAGCAGGTGCTCGAGGGTGATTGTTTGCCCTGGTAATAAAGACGTACCCCAGCGAAAGCCAGGAGAGAAAGCAATCGGTGCGTCTTTGACTGCCATCAGGCCATCAAGAATCAGTTGATCAAAACTGCCATTAAAGTTGCCGCGTCGGTAGAGTAGACCTTCGGTGATGGCAAGTGGTTGCGCTAACTTTGCCTCGAACGGACTCCGTAATTTTTTGATCAAGACTGTCATGTCTGGATCGGCGGGCAACAAGTCTGAGAATACTGGCATTAGCTTGTAGCGGACGTCAGCCACCTTGCCGGCTTTTACGTCAAAATCTAGAACACCTAAAAACTTTCCGTTCGACCCAGCATTGGTGACGAGGGTCACGCCCCCCTTGTTGCTGACTTTAATTGGAGCAGGGACGCCATCATGCGTGTGACCGCCTAAGATCGCGTCAATGCCTTGCACGCGACTGGCCATCTTGAGATCAACATCCATGCCGTTGTGCGAAAGCAGCACCACCACTTTTGCACCTTTGCCACGTACCTCATCGACCACCTTCTGCATGTTTTCTTCTTCGATGCCGAAGGTCCAGTTTTCGACCATATAGCGCGGATTCGCGATTGGCGTATACGGAAACGCTTGGCCGATAATCGCGACCGAGACGCCATTCATTTCTCTAAGGGTGTAAGCCTCAAAAACAGGATCTCCAAAGTCTGTCGTCTTGATGTTTTGAGCTAA
>CAIZGG010000499.1 GCA_903932425.1 uncultured beta proteobacterium
CGGCTGCTGGCTTGGCACCGTTGCAAAACGAAACTGGAGAGGCCGTTGATCAGTTGCGTATGCGAACCATGCACATCACCTGCATCGCAGGGATCAGCGGCGTGTGTCAGGTCAGCATTCCGTTCAAAAACAAAGCGGGCGTACCCGTAGGCGTGTCGTTAATGGGCCCTGCGGGCAGTGACCTGGCCTTGCTTCGGCTGGCCACTGTGCTGGCAAACACTCTGCCCGCCTAGCGCGCTACGCGGCCGCGGGTGCTGCTCACGCAGCCTCCGCGGGCCAGACGAATTAACCGCGACCGACAAACGGCATAGTCGTGGCCATGATGGTCACGAATTGAACGTTGGTCTCGAGCGGAAACCCGACAATCTGCGTGATCGTCTGCGCCACGTGATTCACGTCCATGCGCGGCTCGACGCGCGTTGTGCCATCAGGTTGTGGCACGCCTTTTGTCATACGCTCGGTCATCGGCGTTGCAGCGTTACCAATATCGATTTGACTGCAAGCGATTCGATAGCTGCGCGTATCGAGCGAGATCGACTTGGTCAGGCCTGTCACAGCGTGCTTGGTCGCGGTGTAACCGATCGAAAACGGACGTGGTGCATGTGCAGAGATGGATCCGTTGTTAATGATCCGGCCACCTTGTGGGCTTTGCTCTTTCATAATGCGAATGGCCGCCTGGGCACACAAGAACATCCCTGTCAGGTTGACGTTGACGATGTCTTTCCAGATCTCAACAGGCAAGTCTTCGATTGGCACAGGTGGGCCGCCGCGACCGGCATTGTTGAACAAAACATCCAGGCGTCCCCAGCGGCGTACCACCTCAGCAAACAAGTTCTTAACCGAAGCCTCGTCGCTGACGTCGGTGACGATGGGGTGGAGCTGCGACGCCAACGAGGCACCGCCCTCGGTGCGGGTTTCTTCGAGCGCATCGGCGCGGCGCCCGGCCATCGCGACCTGATAACCAGCACGCGCCAAATGTAGCGACACTGCACGACCAATTCCAGAGCCGGCTCCGGTAACCACTGCGACTTTTAACTCAGACATTTCTCATCCTAATTGTTGGTGTCCGTTTTGGACTATAAAAACTGATGGCTATTGTGCCATTACAAATTGCCCTATGGCTACACATTAACGTTGCCACAGCTAAACAGGATCGGCCCGCATAAGGCCCGCCGTGCACGGTTACCCGTTCACCCTTGAAGGCCCAGTTTCTGTTGGCGCATTGGGCTGCGAACTCCACTCGCTCCATGAGCCACCATACAACGCGCCGCCAGACATTCCTGCCAGCTCAAGTGCCAGTAATAAATGGCAGGCTGAAACCCCCGAGCCACAACTTGCGACAAGGTCTTTTGCAGGATGCGAGCCCAGCAACTTGGTGAACTCAGCGCGCAAGACCTCAGGCGCTTTGAAGGTTCCGTCGTCGTTGAGATTTTCTTTGACTGGGCGACTTGCAGCCCCTGGGATGTGCCCAGCCATTGCATCAAGTGTTTCGTTTTGCCCCTGAAAACGATCGCCTGGGCGTGCATCCACAATCAGACGATCCGCGCGACCAAGACCTGCCTGCATGTTGGCCAAATCGACAGAGGACACCAAAGACGCGCCGCGCTTGAAATTACCGACTGGCCTAGCCGCAGGCTGCGCTGCCGTGAGCGCATAACCAGCTTTCTCCCAGGCCGGCATCCCGCCATCCAAGACCACCACGTTGGCATGCCCGACCCATCGCGCTAACCACCATAGGCGAGAGCCGTACAACCCACCATGCGCGTCAACCCCCACAATCAAAGTGTCTTGGTTGACACCCAAGGCCGCAAGGTACTGCGCAAACACCGCGGCGTCAGGCAGCGGGTGACGTCCATTCAACCCATTTTTCTCGCTACTGAGCGAGCGCCCTAGATCGACATAAACAGCGCCGGGCAGATGCGAGGCGTCGTAAGCGCGCTTGCCCAAATCAGGATCCACCAAATCAAAGCGGCAGTCGCAGAGCAGCACGCTGTCGGGGTTTTGCGCTAAACGCGCCTGTAGAGCTTGTGCAGTAATCAAAAAAGACGAAGACATTGCTGAGATCCTTAGTTAAATTCTGTCAAAAACATGCGTCTGCGCAGAGTCACTCTGCTATGCTTTTACTTTGCGTCAACACTCTATTGTCACTCATGTCTCACGCAGCCGGAAACGTTTTTGTTGTGGTCGCACCCAGTGGGGCCGGTAAGTCTAGCTTAGTCAACGCTTTGCTCGCCCAAGATCCCTCGCTATGCCTGTCGGTGTCTGCCACAACGCGCGCACCCCGAAGCGGCGAAACTGACGGCAAAGATTACCGTTTTGTCAGCAAAGCCGACTTTGCCGCAATGCAGCAAGCCGACCAACTCCTCGAATGGGCTGAGGTGCACGGCAATTTCTACGGCACGCCACGCGACCAAATTGACCAGGCCATTGAACAAGGCCGCGACGTTTTACTAGAAATCGACTGGCAAGGCGCACGTCAGGTTAAGCGCTTATTTGCGCAAACGATTGGCATCTTTATTCTCCCGCCGTCGATTCAAGTGCTTGAGCAACGCCTGCAACTGCGAGGGCAAGACTCTCAAGAGGTGATTACGCGTCGAATTCAAGCCGCGAGCGACGAGATTTTGCATGCGCCAGAGTGCGAATATGTTATTATTAATCAAGACTTTAGGATTGCACTCGCCGAACTGACCGAAGTCATTGCGGTGGCGCGTTTGCGCTACGGCAGCCAGTCAGCCAAAAACAAAGCGTTGTTTGCCTCACTTGGGCTCGTGACCTAGTGCGAATCACAGTCCTCTGACACAATGTTTGTACGTATTTAAACCCTTACCTATCAGGATCACCATGGCTCGCATTACTGTTGACGATTGTCTTGACCGCATTCCAAATCGCTTCAAGCTGACGCTTGCCGCGACCTATCGTGCGCGTGAACTCGCTCAAGGTCACGCCCCTCGACTCGAAACCAAAGACAAACCTTGCGTCACTGCTTTGCGCGAAATTGCCAACGGTTTAGTGGGCATCGAAATGCTGCGTAAGGTTCCAACCTAAGACGCTGAAAATGGCCTTTCCCGGACTTC
>CAIZGG010000500.1 GCA_903932425.1 uncultured beta proteobacterium
CCCACATTTGTTGTGCGCCGGCCCCTGCAATGTTGATGTGACCATCTGCAGTCGGGAACACGCCTGTCGGGATCGAGGTCGGATGGTCGTTACCGGCCTGCTCTGGGATTTCTTTGTTAATCAACCAGCGTGCCGCCTGAAAGTCGAGCATGCCAATCATCGACTCAAGCAAGGAGGTTTGCACCCACTGACCTTTACCGGACTCTTCACGCTCAAGCAAAGCAGTCAACACTCCGAGCGCACAAAACAGACCTGTGGCCGAGTCAGCCACCGCAATGCCCGCGCGCACCGGCCCTTTCCCAGGCAAGCCTGTAATGGCCATCAAACCACCCATACCCTGAACAATCTGATCGTAGCCAGGGCGCTTGGCGTAAGGGCCATCTTGACCGAAACCCGAAATGCTTGCGTAGACCAAGCCGGGATTCGTTTTGCTCAAGCTCTCGTAATCGATACCCAGTCTAAATTTCACATCCGGACGAAAGTTTTCAATGATCACATCGGCCTGGTCAGCCATCTTTTTGAAAATCGCGATCCCTTCCGCCTCTTTTAAATTAAGCGTCAAACTGCGCTTGTTGCGATGCAAGTTTTGAAAATCGGGCCCGAGGCGGCTATCACCCCAACCATCGCTCACACCCAGCGCCTCTGGAGTTTCAATCTTAATCACATCGGCGCCCCAATCCGCCAGTTGGCGCACGGCGGTCGGGCCCGAGCGTAAGCGGGTCAGATCCAGAACTTTGAAGCGAGCCAATGGGCCACGGCGTGTCGTCGTCATCGTTATTTCCTCATGGTTTTTTGTGTTTGGGCAACGGCGCCCCAGCGTTGATAGTCACGCTCGATCATGGCTGCAAATTCGGCGGGCGTGCCCGTCAGGATTTCAAACCCTGCGGCAATCAAATTTTGCTGCACGTCAGGCATAGCTAAGATCGCATTGATGTGTTTATTTAAGAGTTGCACGATCGCCTCAGGCGTCCCCTTAGGCGCGACGATCCCATACCAACCATTCGCTTCAAAGGCAGGAAACCCGGCTTCAGCTGCACTTGGCACGTTCGGTAAGGCTGCCGCTCGTTTGTCACCCGTCACCGCTAAGGCCTTGAGCTTACCTGCGTTGAGCAAAGGAATTGCTGAGGGCAAACTTGCGACCATGACATCGATATCCCCCCGCGAGAGTTCAACCACCGCAGTCGTCGCATTTTTATAAGGTATGTACAGCATCCGAGTCTCAAGCAGCGTCTGAAACAACACCCCAATGAGTTCTGTTTGCGATGAGGTCGAGGCAAAGGTCGCCCCGCCCTTTTTCTGCTTTGCAAACTGCGCAAACTCTTGCAGGTTTTGGTAGGGCGAAGCCGGATAAGTCACCATCAGGTAGGGTTGGTTGACACCCATCGCTACCGCAACAAAATCCTTCAGCGGCTCGTAGCCAATATCGGGGTACACAAAGGGATTAACCGCTAACGTACTGACAAAGCCGATTGTTAACGTATAGCCGTCAGGGGCCGCCTTTGCGCCATACGTCGTGCCAATCCCGCCCTGCGCACCCGGTTTATTTTCAACGACGACGGTTTGATTGAATGCCTCGCCCAGTTTTTGCGCCATCACGCGCGCAAAAGCGTCGGTGCCGCCACCCGCAGCATTGGGCACAACCAAGCGAATTGGGCGTTCGGGGTACGCAGCGGCCGGCAGCGCTGCGACCGCGGCGAACAGGCTGCAGAGTCCAAGCACGCTTACACGCAAAAATCGGGCAAACGGGTGTTTCAACGAAAGTCTCCTATGGATTAGCATCCATAATTTTTCTTAGCGCCGTCTGAGCGGCTTATTTTGTGTATGTTTTTGCGAACATTAACCGAAAGCATACCTGAGCGCGGGTGGTTCTGCAGCGACTTGCAAGCAGGTTCGTATAGCAACAACGTAGAATAACGATGATCTCGTGCTCGCCCGACGCGGGCGCTGTTTGGTGGATCACTGCGCTCGGCGCGGCCCACCGCTTCATTTCAACCTGACGCTATCTTTCACGAAGGCTACTCGACATGACCGCCACGGCGAATTCAACTGAACCCACAACCCCCGCCCTCAGCGTAACCGGTCGCATCGCAACCATTCGCCTGCGCAACCCAGCCTATGCCAATCGCTTAAGTCCGGCCGATTTAGACGTCATCAAAGATCACTTGAATACCGTCAACGCGAACCCGGCTATTTTGGTTTTAAAGTTCATCGCCGATGGCAAATATTTTTGCAGTGGTTACGATATCTCGTCGCTCGCAGCCGACTCGGCGCCTTCCTCGACGTACTTCGGCGATACGGTTGACTTGATTGAACAGGCTCGCCCTGTCACGATCGCAGCGATCAATGGTGGTGTGTATGGCGGCGGCACCGATCTAAGCCTGGCCTGTGATTTTAGAATAGGCGTGCCAAGCGCAAATATGTTCATGCCGGCGGCCAAGCTTGGGCTGCATTTTTACCCGGGGGGCATGGTTCGTTACATCACTCGCCTCGGTTTAAATCATGCCAAAAAACTATTTTTGACCTGCGAAAAAATCGAGTCAGACGAGATGTTGAGCATTGGCTTTTTGACTGAAATCGTAGCGCCAGAGCTGCTCATGACGCGCGTAGACGCCCTGAGCGAGCAACTCGCTGGCATGGCGCCACTCGCCTTACTGGGTATCAAAAAACATTTAAATCTGATTGCGCGCGGTCAACTCGACGACAGCGAGATTCGTCGTGCCGTTGCCATCGCTGAAAAATCGAATGACATGAAAGAAGGCGCGCTTGCCTGGAAAGAAAAGCGTAGCGCAAAGTTCAACGGTACTTAGTGGCGAGTTAGCCGCCGTTTTTAAGCACGATCGCCTTAAGTTGCTCAAGCGTGACATAGCCTTTTTTTTCAGCATCAATGTGGCCAAACGCATCCGCAACACGCGGCATACCGTCCTTCGCCTCTTCGAGTGTTAACTTGCCATCGGCATTTTTGTCGGCTGCTTTGAAACGTGTTTCGATCTCGGTCAACCTGGCTTGCGTTGCGGCATCGACCGTTTGCGACGAACTCAAGCCCGTAAGTAAACTCAAAGTAAGCGCCATGGCGCATGACGTCATCCGTTTATTGATCATCGTTTGTGTACCTCATCAAAACACATTATTGATATGCCCCTCAACTTTGCATCGCCGGAGTCTTTAACAGCGTTGGGCGTCGTACGCGCAGGGCCCTGTCAAACAGAGCAAGCTGCGGGATATCTTAACCTGAAGGCTGCACGCCAAGGTGCCTCTGGCTGCATCAACCGCTCGAGCGACTGCCGGTTTAAATAATCACCCGTAGGCATTTGCATCAACTGCCAGGCCATGCAAAAGTTTGACGAGATCGCAGCAACCCCTCGGTCGACCAACGCCATAATCGGTGCCAAGGTCGGCATGCCCGCGCCAGCCAGTAAGATCAGGTCAGGTTTAAGAGGTAATAATCGCTCGGCCGCGGCTAACACAGCATCATTGCGCAAGGTATAAATATTGTGAAAGCCACCGACTGCCTGCGGTGACTCAATGCCTATAATTTCGACCCCAGTGCGCGCCCAATACGCAGCACTGCGCTCGGTCAGCCATTGCGGATACGGGCTCACTAAGCCAATACGTTTGACACCTAACGCCGTAAACGCCCGACGAATAGACTGCGCAGCCGAAACGATCGGGTAACCATAGCGTTGACTCAGTTGTTCAAAATACGCATCTTCGGCAGCATGCTCAAAGTGATACGTTGAACCGGTAATCAAAAAACCAAGTCCAGCTAGCGGTGCGTTTGAAAACGTTGCAATAAACTCATCAATGTTTGTCAAAAAATCTTCAAGTCGCTCGCGCATTTCTGGCTGAGGGCTCGTCAGACGGCCTGTCAGCAGCGCAAGGTCGGGATCCAGCATGATCTGCACCTCAGGCTCGGCGGTCGTATTTGCCTGCGGAACCAACAGTCCCAAAATCCCTCGAGCGCCATATTCGACTTCGTTTTTCATTGCATACCCTTAGCCTGTTATCGGCGTCCTGTTGTACCAGACATCGCCCTCACCTCACATCGATGGGATGCTAGCATCAAACGCTAAGCGTAACCTTGATTTTTACGAGGCCGACTGCTACAAGAGTCGCTGATAGTCTACGCAATTATCCATCGGACAGGAACGATCAAACATGTACCCCGCCCCACCCGTCAAAAAAACTGAAGTCTTTGCGCGCATCCCCGACAAATATCGTCGCCCTGGTCAAATCAGTGCCGAGCGGGTTGCTGCGGGCAAAAGCAGTCCCCATACCGATTGTTTTATTGAAGGGCCGGCTTTCGACAAAGCGGGCAATCTGTACCTGGTCGATATCGCCTTTGGTCGCGTGTTTAAAGTGAAACCTTCTGGTGATATTGACGTTGTCGCCGAATGGGACGGCGAGCCAAACGGCCTAAAAATTCATCAAGATGGTCGGATCTTTATCGCGGACCACAAGTGTGGCTTGTTATTGCTTGACCCAGACCGCGGCAGTGTTTCGACCATCGCGCAGCGCTACATGACCGAAAACTTCAAAGGATTAAATGACCTGTATATCGCCCGCAACGGCGACATCTATTTTACCGATCAAGGTCAAAGCGCGATTCAAGACCCCAGCGGTCGCGTGTACCGCCGCGACGCTTCAGGTCACACCGTACGCATGCTCGATCACATCCCAAGCCCCAATGGCATCGTGATGAGCCCGAATGAAAAAACACTTTATGTTGCCGCCACGCGTGGCAACTGTGTGTGGCGTGCGAACTTACTGCCTGATGGCACTGGCCTGGTGCGCCCCGGCCTCTTTGTGCAAATGTCTGGGGGCTCTGGCCCTGATGGCATGGCCGTTGATCAAGCAGGCAACCTCGTGGTTGCGCACGCAGGCGCGGGGATCGTATGGGTATTCTCTCCGCTTGGCCAACCACTTTGGCGTATTGACTCGTGCCAACAGGCGCACACCACCAATGTCGCCTACGGTGGCCCGCAAAACCGCCACTTGTACATCACTGAATCCGAAAGCGGCTGCGTCTTAGTAACAGAGATGGAGGTAGCGGGCCAGCCGATGCACTCCCATTCATAAAATACGAACAGGCCGCTCAATGAGCGGCCCGCGGTTCGCTTCGCCAGCTCATCGCTCAGCCTGAAGCGCTCGCTGAACCTACTCTTCAATCTTGATATTTCGAGCGCGTATTAGTTTTCCCCAGCGCTCGTTCTCAGCGGCTAAATACTGTTGAACCTCAACGTGTGACATGGGTGGCGACGGTACAAAACCAATCTTCACCATCCCGTCTTGATACTCACGAGTGGCCAGCGCCTTGTCTGTCATGGCTTTAATTTTTGTCGCGATAGGTTCTGGGGTATCTTTTTGCACCACTAACCCATACCAAACAATAGCTCGGAAGCCCGGAGAAAACTCAGCGACGGTTGGTATGTCAGGCAAGGCAGCGAGGCGCTGATCAGAGGTCACCGCCAGGGCACGCAGGCGCCCATTGGCCAGTTCTCCCACAGCCATCGAATAATCCGCCATCATGAAATCAAGTTGGCCGCCTAAAACATCCATCAACGCTTGTGCGCTAATTTTGTAAGCAGCATGGGTGGCGTTAAAGCCCCCCTCTTGCTTCAGCATTTCGCCGCCCATGTGCAAGGTGCTACCAGTTCCTGGCGAGCCAAAATTTAACCCCCCAGGTTTTGCTTTTGCGTAGGCAAAAAACTCAGGCAAGGTTTTAGCGGGGTTGTCTGAGCGAACCACCGCGATGAGCGGAAACTCACCCAGCACCGACAACATATTGAAATCTTTTGCCGGATCAAACGGCAATTTTTTGTACAGTAAAGGGCTTAAGACAACGGTCGAGCCCGCAGCTATAAAAAGGTTGTAACCATCGGAGGCACCCCGCGCAATCTGCCCTGCGGCCAAAATGGTGTTGGCGCCCGGTCGATTTTCAACAATCGCTTGAATCCCCTCCTGTTTAATCAACAACTGGGCCAGTAGTCGTGCCATTTGGTCAGTGCTACCACCCGGAGCAAAGGGCACCACGATACGAAGCGGTCTATCCGGAAACACCACCTGCGCGAAGCATGAAACAGGAAAGCAGTTTGCAAGCACAACGCCAAGTAGGCCTAGCGCACGCACCAAGAATTTTTTGTCAAACATTGGGTTGTCTCCCGATTATTGAACGATCACTATTTTTTGCTGTGATCTGCGCATAGTTGTAGCATTTTCAATGACCCCCGTATCGACTTCGAAGCCATTGACCTCATTTTGACAAGAAATGATTGAGGTCAGATCGCGTTGCACTCTCTTTTTAAACCCAAATCACTTTGACAAGAGATTTTCGTATACTGACCGCAAATTTCACTTAGGAGACCAGGACTATGTCACGTTATTTGCTCGCTTTAGCTTGTGCAGCACTCACCTTTGCGGCACAGGCACAGCCCATTAATGAGCGCTGGCACGGTCGCTGGCAAAGTGGCGAAACCATCTTGATCGTGACTGGGCAAAATGTTATCAACAATGGAAGAGTCTGCCGTTGGGTCGGCAAAGCGCCAACTGGAAAATTTAGCGGGTGTGTCGCGTATTACGGCGGCTCAACCAGCAAACAAGAGATGGGCGCGCGCTTGCAAGACATGCGAACCTCGATTAAAGCGGCCGGTATGGATGCAGCCTCACTCGCGCAAGCAAACAAAACGCTGACCGAATTACAAACGACGCTCAATGCACTGAGCCCCGACAAGTATCGCTATGTCTCGACCGCCGATGCCGACGACCAAGGGTCGGGCGACTGTGGTTCAGCTTACATTCTCGATAAAGAGAATGTGTATGTCGTAGGTAACTGTGAATCGGCAGGCCCTGAATTTTCGCTGACCGTCAATGCCATGCAAAAGGTACAAGCGCCCGCTGCTATCACCGGGTTGAATGGCCGTTGGTTTAGCGCACAATGGAAATACGGCTATGAACTCAAAGATGGTGTTGGCACTGCAACAGCCACGAACAGTGCAAAGTTTAAAGTTGGTGACGAGATCATTTATCTCAAACCCGCTTCAAAAAACAGCTTTGAAGGTGAGCAGGTTTATCAAGATGGAAAGTTTCACCCAATTAACGTCAGCCTGCTCCCCGATGGTCGATTGCAGTTCAAAGGTGAGAAGAATATCTCTTGGACGATGAGTCGGCAGTGAACGCTCTTGAAGTGAACCGAGCGATCACGCGCTGAATTGAAGTGAACCGAACGATGCCGAGCTGAATTGAAGTGAACCGATCGATGCCGAGTTGAATTGAAGTGAACCGATCGATGCCGAGTTGAACTGCGTCGAGGCGAGCGGCTCGCCGGTGCGCATACTCCGTCGTCGCGGCACAGCGAGGCAAGCTTATTCGGCCTCAATACCACGCGCCTTTACAAGCGCTTGCCACTTAGTGATTTCGGCGCGGATAAAGTCTCGCTGCTCCTTCGGAGTACTGAGGATGGGCTCCATACCTTGCTCAACTAGACTCTTTACGACTTCGGGTTGCCCCATTGCTTGATGGATTGCGGTATTGAGTCTGTTCACGATCGCGTCAGGCGTATGCGCTGGTGCAAAAAAGGCATACCAGTTGCTGGCTTCGAAGCCAGGCAAAATTGCCTCGCTTAAGGTCGGAACATTGGGTAAGCCAGCAAAGCGCGTTGGGGTTGTGACACCGAGTGCCCGCATCCGACCCGCCTGGATCAAGGACATCACCGAGGGCGCTGTAGCAAAACTAAATTGCACGTGCCCTGCCACCAAGCCTGACACGGCCAAGCCCCCCCCTTTGTAAGGTACATGTGTAATCTCAACACCTGCCATTTGCGAAAACAATTCGCCCGCCATAAAAGCACCCGAGCCGCGTCCCGAGGTGCTGTAGTTCAACTCGCCCGGCTTTGCCTTTACCAAGGCCAAAAATTCCTTTGCTGTTTGAGCAGGCACCGAGGGGTGCACCACCAAGATATTGGTCACGACCACCCCTTTGGTGATGTGCGCAAAATCTTCAACTGGGTCATACGGCATGACTTTCATGAGACTGGGCGCCAGTCCATGCGTCGCAACGGTCCCTAACAAAATCGTATAACCGTCAGGTGCCGCGCGAGCCACTTGCTCAGAGCCGAGCACGCCACCTGCCCCTGCTCTGTTGTCGATCACGACAGCTTGACCCAGGCCTTCAGACAAGCGCTTACCAATTAAGCGCGCCAACACATCCGTGCCACCCCCTGGCGCTGCAGGCACCACTAATTTAACGGACCGCGTGGGATAGGTAGAAGGCTGAGCTTGCACACCCTGCAGAAACCCAAGGGTAGCCATCAAGCACAAGCCACCCCGAAACAATCGGCGCATTTTTGACGGTCTCAGAGATAATGAAAGTGTGCTGGTACAGGCCGCGACCAATGAGGCGCGCGCCTGCCCGTAAGTTGACTAGGCTTTACCAGCCCGCACCGCCGCATCGATCAGCTGACGCGCAATGCTGACCGGATCGGGTACGAGTGGCAAATCATCACGTGAAAACCAGCCAGCGTCTTCGATCTCGTTAGGACAAGGGGTGATTTCGCCACCCGCGTAGTCGGCAAAATACGCCACCATCAGTGAGTTCGGGAACGGCCACGACTGGCTGGTGAAGTAGCGCAAATTGGTAATTTCGAGGCCAACCTCTTCGCGTACTTCGCGCACGGCACACTGCTCAAGGGTTTCGCCCGGCTCAACAAACCCGGCTAAGGCACTAAACATACCAGGTTTGAAATGCGGGCTGCGCGCCAGCAACAAATCGTTGCCACGCTCGATGAGCACCATGACAGCAGGCGAAATACGCGGATACACCGAGAGCTTACAGGCTGGGCAATCCATCGAAAATTCAGTCTTTTTGGCGATTGTTGGGGTACCGCAATGGCCACAGAACCGATGGTTTTTTTGCCAATCGATCAGCTGTGTGGCGCGCCCAGCTAAGGCAAATAACTCGGCCCCGGCCAACGCGTGCAAGCTGCGCACGGGGCGTAACTCGCCCTCGATGTGAGCGGGGATTTCGGTGACCTCGATCGTGCGGCACGGGATTCCCTGCCAATGTCCAACAAATAACGAATTTTCAGGGTTGCCAAAATCAGCTGCATAGCCTCTGGGAAACACATGCCCATCGCTCATGTCTTTCGCGGTCAACATCTGGTTGTCACAACGAATTAGCCAGTAGCTCAACTCACTCATAGGAATCCCTGAAAAATAGTTTGTCTTTTTATTATGGTGCAATGCCGTAATTGTATGCCTTTGGCCAACGCCATCCAAACCGCCCTTGGATCCCTGCCCCAAACGCCTTCAAAGCTCATTTTCTGCAGTTTTAAGCAAAACGCTCGATCAACCGCACGGTTTGGTCGGTTATTCTCCACCCTCACCTCTTTTTGGCAAGACCCTCATGCAAACCGAAAGCTTCATACCTGGCAAAGACGTCTCACTCGAATCCACCATCGCCACCATGCAAGCAAAACTTGCCGCGCGCGGCTTTCGGCTGGATGAATCGTCGTGGCTCAACCCGGTTGAGGCCATTTGGTCGGTACACGTCAAAGACCAAGACTGCCCCATGTTGTTTGCCAACGGCAAGGGTGCCACCATGCTTGCCGCCCGAGCGAGCGCCTTGGGTGAGTTTTTTGAACGCTTGGGCACCCATTACTTTTGGACCCACTTTCATTTGGGTGAGACGCGCGCCAACAAAAGCTTTGTGCACTACCCGCAAGAGCGCTGGTTTGCCCTGACCGACGATGGCGCCTGGCCCAAAGAGCTGCTCAACCCAACCTTGCAAGCGTTTTATAACCCCGACAGCGACATCGATAGTGAAGTACTAGTCGACTTAAACTCAGGCAATGTTGACCGTGGCATTTGCGCCCTGCCCTATACCCGCCTCAGTGACGGCGCCTTAACGTGGTTTCCGGTCAATATCATCGGCAACCTTTACGTGAGCAACGGCATGGCGGCGGGCAACACCCCAAACGAAGCGCGCGCGCAAGCCTTATCCGAAATCTTTGAACGTCACATCAAATACCGAATCATCAGCGAAGGCCTGTGCCTGCCCGAGGTACCCGAAAACGTGATTGCACGTTACCCCGGCATCCAGGCTGGCATCAAGGGGCTACGCGACGCAGGCTTTGGCATCTTGGTCAAAGACGCTTCGTTGGGTGGCAAATACCCGGTCATGAACGTCACCTTGATCCACCCAAAAGACCAAGGCGTGTTCGCAAGTTTCGGCGCACATCCTCGTTTTGAAATTGCACTGGAACGCGCCCTGACCGAGTTACTTCAGGGCCGTGCACTCGATGCGCTCGAAAACTTTCCTGAACCCGGTTTTGACATGGATGAGATCAATGCCGTAGCCAATCTTGAAATTCATTTTGTGGATTCAAGCGGCGTAATCTCGTGGGATTTCATGGGCGATGAGCCCGATTACGATTTTGTAGACTGGAACTTCAGCGCCACAACCGAACAAGACTATCAGTGGCTGTGCAACGCCGTGCATGCCGAGGGGTTTGAACTTTACATTTCAGATTTTGCCGAGCAAGGTGCCTACGCTTGCCGTATTTTGGTGCCTGGCATGTCAGAGATCTATCCAGTGGGAGATCTTGACTGGGAGAACAACAGCATCGGCAATCAAATTCGCCCACAGTTAGTCAGGCTGCATGACTTGACTGATGAGGAATGCACCGAACTGTTGGCAGAGTTACAAACTTTAAATTTGAACGATGAGCGCCCTCTGTGGGAGATCTTGGGTTTAGCCACACCCAATGGCTCAACCTGGAAAGAACTCCGCATTGGTGAATTAAAAACCTTGTTAGCGCTTGCGATCAACGACATCGATGC
>CAIZGG010000501.1 GCA_903932425.1 uncultured beta proteobacterium
AGTTCACTTCACTCAACATCGACGGCCGCTGGGCACGAGCGAATCATGACACTGTGATCCGCTTTATGCGCGCCTTCATTCGCGCACACGAATGGTTTTATGCAAACAAAGAAGGCTGCCGAACCATCGCCATGCTCGAAACCGGCATCACTGCTGAATATGCGGATCGCGCTTGGGATGAATACACGGCAGCCGAAATTTTTCCGCGCGATGCCCAAGCGAATCCAGAATCGATTCAATCCTTAATTGATATCAGCGCCTTATTAAGAGCGATCCCGAAGCGCGCTGATACAGAAGCCAAGTCTTATATCAATCACAGTTATCTGGATGAGGCCCGCCGGTCGCTGTAGTCGCCTACTGCTTCATGATCTCTGGGTACTTGGCCAAGAAGCCTTCCCAACGGCGTGATTCAGCTGCGATGTACTTAGCATACGCTTCAGCCGCCAACTCACCTGGCTGTGCACCTGAATCAATAATGCTTTTACGGTTGGCCTCAGTACGCAAGGCTTGACTCAGCGCAGCCGAGAGTTTGTTGACCACGGCAGCGGGTGTACCAACAGGCGCCACCAAGCCAAATACCGACAAGATCGTCGAACCCGGAAACCCGCTTTGCACCATAGTCGGAAGCGTCGCAGCCGCGGCCCAAGGCTCAGCCGAGGTCACTGCCAACGCTTTAAGCTTACCCGCCTGTGCGTTGCTTAAGCCATTTCCTAAATTATCAAACATCACCGTGATACGACCCGCTAACAAATCTAACTGAGCGCCGTTCGTACCCTTGTATTGAATGTGTGCAAGTGGCGTCTGGGCCTCGGCCTCAAGCAATGCCCCAGCAAGATGACTGACTGTACCCACGCCGGCAGAACCATAGTTCAAGGTATTTGGATTTTTCTTGGCGTAAGCAATCAGTTCTTGCACCGAATTCACTGGGATTGAGGGGTGCACCACCAACACATTCGGAGCACTCGCAATCAAACCAATGGCAGTGAAATCACGCTCAAGGTTGTAACCTACTTTTTTATTCGCAATCGGCGTGATGATGTCAGATACAACATGCGCGAGCAACGTATACCCATCAGCAGGCGCACTTGCAACCGCGGTGGCTGCGATCGCCCCACTCGCACCAGGCTTGTTCTCGACCACCACTTGCTGCCCAAGTGCATCCGACAAGCCACGCGCGGCAACACGCGCATACAGATCGGTTGGCCCACCAGGCACAAAGCCAACAACAATTTTGATTGGGCGATCAGGATAGCTTGTCGCGTCGCGCGTTTGGGCAAACGCACTTCCCCCTAAGCACAGCATCACAAAAAAAATCACGCTCTGAACGATTTGTGCCGTCTGAAGCGTGAGGTTTTTAATGCGTGTTGCATAAGCTGTATGCATCATCATGCGCTAACCGCCTTCTATTCTTGGTATGAAAAATACCTCAGAGCCAGGCTTGACGGGTTGTGTGTAATCCACCTCGTGAATCACACCATCAATCGCGATTGAGGTTTCTTCTTCGAGTGTCTCGCCCAAACCAGGAAACAAATCATTCATGGCGCGTATGACGCCACGAATGTTTTTTGCCTGAACCTCAAACTCTCTGATGCTATCGGTGTAACGCCTGCTAAAGCCGGCGGTGAACGTCACCTTAACGGCTTTAACAGGAGTCGCTGCGATATCAGCCTGCATCAATCGCGGCCAACACTTTAGGTGGCGACATCGGCAGATCTGTCATGCGTCGACCAATCGCGTTCTCAATGGCATTAGCAATTGCAGCCATCGGAGGAACGATGTTGGCTTCGCCTACGCCTTTCACACCAAAAGGATGACTTGGATTGGGCACTTCAACCAAGACAGCTTCGATCATCGGCAAATCTGAGGCGACCGGGATGCGGTAGTCTAAGAACCCTGCGTTTGAAAGGCGACCTTTGCTGTCGTAGATGTATTCTTCGTTCAAGGCCCAACCAATGCCCTGCACGACGCCGCCCACGATCTGACCAGCGCAATAATCACGGTGAATTGCACGACCAACGTCTTGAGCTGCAACAAACTGCAGAATTTTGACGGCACCCGTTTCAGGGTCAACTTCAACATCCACAAACTGTGTTGAAAAGCCAGGAGCCTGACCACCAGCGTTAGTCGAGGCTTCGTAACCAATCGGGCCACCCGTTACCGCACGCTTGCTTGCAATCGCTTTCAACGAGAGTGGCTCAAAGTTGCCAACGCTCGGATCAACGGGCTTGGCGTAGCCATCAGACCACACGACGTTTTTAATGTCGGTGTCCCACATCAACGATGCACGCAGACGTAAGTCTTCGATCACTTTATTGCAAGCCTCAACAACAGCGATACCCGTTGCGTAGGTCACACGTGAACCACCGGTGACGTGGTTGTAGCCAATCGAGGCTGTGTCAGCAACGGTTGAGCGCACTGACTCGTAAGGTACGCCCAGTGTTTCAGCTGCCATCAAGGCCATCGAAGCACGCGAACCACCAACGTCCATACTGCCCGTTGCGATCACAACAGTGCCATCTTCGTTGATATGCACCGAAGCGGTAGACTCGCCGCCGCCGTTGAACCAGAAACCTGAAGCCACGCCGCGGCCTTGGTTTTTACCCAAAGGCTTGTTGTACTGTGGATGATCAAGCAAGGCCTGAATTGTTTCAGCATAGCCATCATGCGAGTGCTTAGGGCCCCAAGCCGTTGGTGAACCCGCTTTGACAGCGTTTTTCAAACGCATCTTGAGTGGATCCATGCCAATCTTTTTGGCCAACACATCCAACACGCTCTCAACCGCAAAAGCAGAAATTGGCGAGCCAGGCGCGCGGTAGGCAGCCGATTTTGGACGGTTGCTAACTACATCAAAGCCCACCGATTTAACGTTAGGGATGACGTAAGGTGCAAATGCGCACATTGTCGCGTTCATCACTGGCGAACCTGGGAAGGCGCCTGCTTGAAACTTGAACAAGCCTTCTGCTGCAACGATGGTGCCGTCTTTTTTGACGCCAATCTTGACCGTCATCGAAGAACCTGAGGTGGGGCCGGTTGACTTGAACACGTCTTCGCGGCTCATCATGATCTTGACAGGATGGCCGGTTTTGCGTGAAAGCAATACCGCCATTGGCTCAACGTAGACAACCGTCTTACCACCGAAGCCACCACCGATCTCGGCAGGGTGCACCAACAGATTGCCGATCTCCATGCCGACTAATTTTGCAGTGTACGCACGCACCACAAAGTGACCTTGGCTGGCTGACCACAGTTCGCACTGACCGTCAGCACCATAGCGTGCCAAGCATGAGTGGGGCTCGATATAGCCCTGATGCACAGCTGCAGTTTTAAAGCTCATTTCAACGACTTCGTCAGCCGAGGCAAAGCCCGCTGCGATATCACCGACGCTGAACTCTAAGCGCTTAGAAATATTTGAAGGCTTGCTAGGCGCAGGCTCAACACCGCGCGTGATCATGTCTTCAAACAACAGCGGAGCATCTGGCTTCATTGCGTCTTCAACATCGATACAGTGAGGCAAGACTTCGTACTTCACATCGATTAAAGCAACCGCTTCAGCAGCGATTGCAGCGGTCGTTGCTGCGACGGCAGCAATGGCGTGCCCTTCGAACAAGGCTTTTTCACGCGCCATGATGTTACGCGTCATGTGCCAGTAGTTTTGCGCCACGCGCTCTGGGCCAACATAGTCAAACGGATGATCCGGGAAATCAGAACCCAGAATGATGCCTTTCACGCCGGGTAAAGCGGCGGCCTTTGAGGTGTCAACCGACAAGATGCGTGCATGCGCATGAGGCGAGCGTAACACTTTGGCCCACAACATACCTGGCAATGAATAGTCAGCGCCATACTGAGCCAAGCCCGTAACTTTTGGCACGCCATCAGGGCGCACTGGGCTTGTACCCACAACCTTCATCAACTGCTCAGTGTTTTTTGTATTCGTCAACATGATTAGGCTCCTCGCATTTCGCGCGCGGCTTCAAGCACCGCGGTAATGATGTTGTTGTAGCCGGTGCAACGGCACAGATTACCTGCCAACCAAAAACGCACTTCTTCTTCGGTTGGGTTGTTATTGCGCTCAAGCAGTGAACGCGCGGCAATCAAAAATCCGGGTGTACAGATACCGCACTGCAACGCTGCGTGCTCAAGAAACTTGCGCTGCAACACGTGCAGAGTTTCGCCATTGGCCATGCCTTCGATAGTTTGAATGGCCTTACCTTGGGCCTCAACACCTAGCACCAGGCATGAGCACACTAGACGGCCATCAAGCGTGACGCTACAGGCGCCACAATCGCCCGTGCCGCAGCCCTCTTTCGTACCGGTCATGTTTAACTCGTTGCGCAAGACATCGAGCAAAGAGGTGTTCGGCTGACACAAAAACTCGACCGGATCACCGTTGATAACTGTTGTGACGTGATGCTTTGACATTTAGTTTTTCCCCTTCGCTCTGGCGAGCGCTTTTTCTGCTGCGCGTCGAGCGAGCACACCTGATACTTTGATTCGAAATTCTTTGGTTCCGCGTTTGTCGTCGATCGGACGAGCGGCAGCACTTGCCGCAGCCGCGAGCTTAGCTAAAGCAGCTGCGTCGACGGTTGTACCGATCAGCGCAGCAGCCGCTTCAGGCACAAACAACGCGCGATCAGCGACAGCACCGAGACTGACACGTGCGTGTGTGCAGACACCTTTGTCATCGAGAGTCAGATTCAAACCGACACCCACCACCGCGATATCCATTTCAGTACGGGGCGTGAAGCGCAAATACGCATCGCCCGAATTGGGTGGGCGCTTAGGCAAGAAAAACGACACAATCAACTCACCCTTGGCGAGTGAGGTTTTGCCTGGGCCCGCGGGGATTTGCTCAACAGGGACATCACGGCGGCCATTGGGGCCAACGATGCTTGCGATGGCACCCGCAGCGATCATGGCAGGCACTGTATCCGCACCAGGAGACGCATTGCAAAGATTGCCGCCTAAGGTTGCACGACCGCGCACCTGGATCGAACCGACAAGGTTCGCGCCATCGATCACGCCAGGCCACGTTGCAGCAAAGGCCTTGTTTTCGAGCAGCTGCATACAGGACACGGCAGCGCCAATACGATAACCGCCGTTTTCAACGGCGATCACATTCATTTCAGCAATGCTTTTTACATCAAGCACCAACTCAGGCTTGATGTTGCCAGACCGCATATGAATCAGCAGATCGGTACCGCCTGACAAAACTTTCGACAAGCCCTGTGTCGCAGCGATTAGCGCTGAGGCGGCCTCGGCTGTTTTGGGTGTTTCAAAACGCATTTCCATCATCTCGCATCCCCGTTCATTTTTTCTGAACCTTGTTCGTACATTAGGTAAGTGATTCTATTCTATCTGCATTACGATGTGGCGTGGAAACCCTCAGGGCTTTTAGCGGATAAGAATATTCGTTGCCTAAGGTATGCTCAGACAAATTTAATCGTACAAATCTGCTTAAAAAGCCTAAAAGGACAAGACGATGCGCCCGAAAAATATTTATGCTGCGCTGCAATATTTATTGAGGGGTGCCTGCATCGTCGCCTGCGTGGGTGCCATGCCGGCTTTAGCGCAAAATTCGGGCCAAGCGTGGCCTGCCCCTGGCAAGTCAATCAAAGTAGTCGTGCCTTTTCCGGCAGGCTCAGGCAGTGACGCCCTCGCCCGTATGATCGGACAAAAGGTCACAGAACAATCGGGTGCCCCCGTCATAATCGAGAACAAACCTGGTGCCGGGACGATGCTAGGTGCACAAAGTGTTGCCCGTGCCCAAGCTGATGGTTACACCCTGCTCTACACCATTGTCGTCACGCACACTCAAAACCCGCACCTCTATAAAACTTTGCCCTACGATCCTTTTAAGGACTTCACCCCAATCCTACAATTGGTGCGCTCAGCAACCGTGTTGGTGGCCAATAAGAACGCGCCCTTCAACACCACGGCTGAATTAATTGCCTATGCGAAAGCCAACCCCGGAAAACTGAACTTTGCCTCTTACAGCCCTGGGTCAACCTCGCATTTAAATGGCGAAATCCTCAAAATGCAGGCCAATATCGATATTGTTCACGTCCCCTATAAAGGCACCTCTGACGCCACCCGTGCGTTGCTGGCAGGCGACGTCCAACTCTACTTTGACGGCACCGCCACTGCAGTTGAAAGTGGCCGCGCAGGGCAGGTCAAGTTATTGGGCCCAGCCACCGAGCGTCGCCTGAGCGTATTGCCCAATTTACCGACACTCGATGAACAAGGGATTAAAGGACTCAATATTGTGGGCTGGCAGGGGTTATTTGCGCCTGGTGGTCTGAAACCAGAGCTCGCCGAACAAGTGGCACAAGTCTTTAGAACCGCACTCATGTCCAGAGCCGTCCAAGATGTCGTTGCCTCTCAAGGTAACGAACTCAGTGGTGCCGGCCCCAAAGAGTATGCAGAGATTGTGGCAAGCGATTACAAGCGCTGGGGTGATGTCATCAAACACATCGGTTTATCGCTAGACTAAATAGGGCCCGTCAAAGGCACCTGATCGTCGCTCGTTGCGCGCTCAGGACCATCTTTAAAATTTTCATAAAGAAGATTCTATGCAAGACCTCATCATTCGTGGCGCAACAATTGTGGATGGCTCTGGCGCACAGGCCCAAACCGGTGACATTGCAGTTAAAGATGGCCTCATTACACAGGTCGGTGGCAAGGCGGGAAACGCAAAACGCGAGATTCACGCACAAGGCGGCTTAGTCACCCCCGGCTGGATCGACATTCATACCCATTATGACGGTCAAGCGACTTGGGATCCTTACCTGAGCCCCTCAACCTGGCACGGTGTCACCACCGCCATTATGGGTAACTGTGGGATGGGGTTCGCCCCAGTTCATGCGGATCGCCGAGACTGGTTAATTCAAGTCATGGAAGGCGTTGAAGATATTCCTGGCAGTGTCTTGCACGAAGGCTTGCAATGGGATTGGGAGACGTTTCCGGAGTACCTAGACGCCCTCGAACGACGCAGCTTTGCACTGGATGTAGGAGCGCAAATTCCACACTCGGCATTACGTGCTTATGTGATGGGTGACCGTGCCATCCATCACGACGAAGCCACTCCAAAAGATCTGTTTGCGATGCGCAATTTAGTGCGCGAAGGCATGCAAGCAGGCGCGATGGGGTTTTCGACCAGTCGCACCTTTATTCACAAATACGACGAACGCAAGTATCCGCCTGGTACCTTTGCGACTGCAGATGAGATCACAGGACTGGGCAGTGTGTTGGGAGAGGTTGGGCACGGCGTCTTTCAAATGACGACCAACCATACCGGCTTGCAAGGCGAGATTCCGTGGTTGCTGCAACTGGCTCGCTTAAACAAACTGCCGGTCATGTTTAATTTGCAACAAACCGACCCCGCACCCGACCTGTGGAGAGACATCGTCAAGACGCTAGACACAGCGCAGACTGAAGGCGTGCCATTATTGGCAGCGATCTGCGGTCGGCCGGTCGGACTGTTATTTTCGTTTCAAAGTTCACTACACCCGTTCATCGCGCACCCGACATATCAAAGCATTGCCGCGTTGCCCTTTGAGCAACGGGTTAAAAAACTACAAGATCCTGCGATTCGCCAACGCATTTTGACTGAGCAACGCGATCTGGTCGACCGTCGCGCTGAGACACTGTTCGGTAGCTTTCACAAAATGTACCGCATGGCCGAACGGCCAGATTACGAGCCGGATCCTAGCCAAAGCGTCGCCGCACTGGCAAAACAAAACAACAAAGTTCCACTCGAACTGGTATACGACATCATGCTCGAGCAAGACGGTCGCGCAATTATTTATTATCCAAGCTTTAACTACTCGTACGAAAACCTCGACCATATCCACCAATTGATGCAGCATCGCCACACCGTCAACAGCTTGTCGGATGGCGGTGCGCATTGCAACTACATCTGCGACGTTAGCCTGCCGACCTTCATGCTCACGCACTGGGCCAAAGGCCGCACTCGCGGCCCCTTACTGGGACTTGAGCATATTGTGAAACGCCAAACCTTCGACACCGCACAGGTGTATGGCTTACATGACCGTGGCTTATTAAAAGTCGGCTACAAAGCCGACATCAATGTGATTGATCCCGAGGCGCTCGCATTGCATCGACCTGAGTTTGTGCACGACCTACCTGCTGGTGGCAGACGCTTGGTGCAGCGCGCTGACGGCTACCTCGCAACGATTGTGCGCGGTCAACCTATTTTTGAAAATGCTCAAGCGACAGGAAACTTGCCAGGTACAGTCCTGCG
>CAIZGG010000502.1 GCA_903932425.1 uncultured beta proteobacterium
GCCAAAGACAAGATGCGCGGTACCAACCGCCCGATTTTGAACGACAACATGGGTGACGGCTTTGCGGGCTTCTTGCTGCTGGCGTGCCAGAACATTCTGGCGGTCACCAAGGGTGCGGTCTACATCGCCATGAGCTCGTCTGAGCTCGACACGTTGCAGTCTGCGTTTCGCGCAGCCGGTGGTAAGTGGTCAACCTTTGTCATCTGGGCCAAGAACACCTTCACCATGGGACGCGCCGATTACCAACGCCAGTACGAACCAATTCTCTACGGCTGGAAAGACGGCGCTCAACACTACTGGTGCGGTGCCCGCGACCAAGGCGATGTGTGGCAGATCAAGAAGCCGCACAAGAATGATCTTCATCCGACCATGAAGCCCGTGGAACTGATGGAGCGTGCAGTACGCAACAGCAGCAAGACGCGCGACATTGTGCTGGACCCTTTTGGTGGTTCTGGCACCACGCTCATTGCCTGCGAGAAGTCAGGCCGACGCGCTCGGCTGATTGAACTCGATCCGAGGTATGTGGACGTCATCGTCAAGCGCTGGCAAGATTTCACAGGAAAAGAAGCACAACGCGCTAGTGACTGCGCGAAGTTTAGAAATTTAGGTGTGTGAGACTAAGAATCGAAGAAATAGCTGAGCTATTGGTGTTAATCGTTTCTGTGTAAGATTGATTCTCGTTGATCGTTCAGTTTAATTTTATTTTCAATGTTCATAAAATCAGATGACCAATTTTGAGTCTATTTCCAATAACCCTGAATTGTTTCCTGGGAAGGTGTTCGCTGACGGGCTTCGGTCGTACCAATGGTCATCCTCTCTCGAACCACTGTACCCAAGGCTCCGTGCTACTGAAAAAACCATAATTGAAGTCCCAGATGGAAAGCACCTGTTCTCAGAAGCATTATGGAACCTTTGCTTCCCTATTTCTGTGGACAATGAATTGTGGCATTACACCACTCTTGATAAATTGACTAGCATTTTGCAGGGGCCTGAGATCTGGTTGCACTCAATTGCGAATCGCATGGACGAGGGTGAGTTGACAGAATTCGCATACGAATTCAACTATCTTGGATTTTTAAGCGTTGATGAGAGTGGCGCGCGCGTAGTCGATACACTTGCACGCGATCTGTTTTATCTTTCCCTGTCAAATAAGGATGAACCAGACGAGCTATCGAATCATGGAGAGGTTCGGCTAAGATTGCGAGTGGCTCCAGTCAATTCGAGATCCGAACTAAGGAGAATGCAGTACTCCGTCGGATCCGATCACCCGTTAATAACTCTTAGAGACTTTGCCAAAACAAGATTAAATCGTGATTTTGTGCCCTATAAAATCTCTAGGATGGGAGCTTTTATGCTCAACCCCTACTTTGATTGGGAATCCGAAGTACGCCTCTTGTTAAAGCGTTTTAACGAAACCTCAGACCTGACTATTCGGAAGTCTGGTACAGAAGATGTAGTAGTTATTCCCATAGGGAAACCTAATGACAGAGTAAGAATCGACTTGCTTTGGATTGAAGTTGATACTCCAGCAAACCTTGAGAAGGTCAAAATTATTGTTGCCAAATCGTCGCTAAGTTCGTTAAAAATCAGTGTCTTTGGAGATTGACGAACAACATGATGATTCATGGAGGCGTTCAGTCTCTTAAACTCAATAGGTATTTACTACGGTATTCAATTTATTTTTCACAAAGACAGCTGCAGCGATTTTTTAAAAATAGTGACACGCTTTTATTTTTGAGCAAATCTACTGCAAATTAATTTAATAATTTGTAGCAACGTGAGGCTCCTAGATTTTTTGTAGATGTGATGTCGAGCCCCAGCTTCTTCCTGAACGTTCCTGCAAACGTGCCACGAACAGTGTGCGGCTGCCAGCCTGTTGCCTCACAGATCTCTGCGATCGTCGCACCCTCGGGACGCCTGAGCAGCGCAATCACATGCGCCTGTTTGCTGTTGTCGCGGGTGCGAGGAATCTTGGCAGGCTCATCTGATGAGACACTGTCGGCCTCGATCACGGCGTCAAGCGCCTGCAGGGTCACTGGACCTTTGCGGGGCACACCAAGCGCCTCATAGCCTGCGGCGCTAACGAACCAGTTGTTGAGTTTGCTTGTGATCAGTCCACGATTGGCAAGGCCGTCGAGGACCTTCTGACGGGCACCTCCTTTGACGGTGTCGGGGAACCAGTCGATCTTACCCTCGGTGTGCTCGTGGGCGTGGGTCAGTACTGCAAGCTGTGTGGCAGTTAGTTGGATGGTCATGGCGTTGTCCTTTGCAATCGATTGATGGTGTTCATGTGAACGCTTGTATGAACGCTTCATTTCGCCACGAAGCCAAGTCCTTTCTGATCTTTTTTCCTCATTTTGCTTAATCGTTGATCCATGCCAACAAGTGCGCCAACTCCGTGCCGTCACCCCGGTTGTAGTGCTGTGCTGGGTACGCCCGGTTACTGCAGCGAGCATCGTGTTGCAGCGCACCGTGACTATGGCCGAGCTCGACGAGGCTTTGACTCAGAGCGTAACTTTTATCAGTCGGTGCGCTGGCGCTCGGTACGCGCAGCCTTTCTGCGTGAGCACCCGACCTGCAAGGCGTGCAGCGCACTTGGTTGCATAGCCCCTGCGGTGGTGGCTGATCACGTTCAGCCCCTCAAGGAAGGAGGCGATCGTTTTGGTTGGCAAAACCTACAACCGCTTTGCGTGTCGTGCCACAACCGCAAGACCGCGCGCGAGACTGCAGCCAAGCGCTACACCCCCTAGGGGGTCTGAATCTCTACAGTCTGAAAGTAGTGAGGCGTGGCCTTAGTCAAATTTTTGCGCGTGCAAATTGAAACAAGGGGGGATCCCCCCAATTGGAATATTTATGGCTGGTCGCAAACCACTACCCACGACGGTTAAGAAAATCAGAGGGACATTACAGAAGTGCCGCACAAATCTGAACGAACCAAAGCCTCAGGGTGAATTGGTTGACCCGCCGGACTACATGGCCGAGGGCGCGAAGTCAGCCTGGCGCTATGCACTTCAGTGTGCACCGCCTAATTTATTGAAACGCTTGGATATGTCTGTGCTCGAAGTCTGGGCCTGTGCCGCGGATCTGTATCGCAAAGCTCAAACGGGCATTAACAAGACCGGTCTGCTTGTAAAAGCCCCAAACACTGGTGTGCCAATGCAATCACCGTACCTTGCGATTGCCAATAAGCAAGCTCAGATTATGACCAAGGCAGCGACTGAGATGGGTTTTACACCCGCGTCGCGCTCACGCGTATCGCTACCGATGGAAGCTGCTGATGAAGGCATGGACCCTTGGGCAGATATTGCAGGCTGAACTTGACTGATGCCTTCAGAGAATTATGCAACCGCTGCGAAACGTTACGCAGAGGCCGTGGTTGCCGGCGATATTCTGACGTGCGGCTGGGTACAAAGGGCATGCAAGCGCCAGTTAAATGATCTGGCGAAGTTCAAGGGTAAGGCTAGTCCCTACCGCTTTAATCCAAGACTCACAGACAAAGACGGCCGCAGCTTTGCCCCTGCGGATAATCTCTGTGGCTTCATAGAACGCCTGCCCCACGTTAAAGGTCCTCTCGCAGGAGAGATGATCAAGCTTGAACCTTGGCAGGTATTTATCCTGACCACCGTGTTCGGCTGGGTGAAACCGGATGGCAAGCGCAGGTTTCGCAGATCCTATATCGAGGTGCCGCGCGGTAATGCCAAGTCAACCTTGTCGTCGGCACTCGCGCTATACATGCTCGCTGCAGATCGCGAGGGTGGCGCAGAAGTCTATTCACTGGCCACCACGCGTGACCAGGCGCGCATTGTCTTTGGTGATGCGCAGACCATGGCGCGCAGAAGCCCGGGCTTTCGCAATCGCTTTAATGTAAATGTTGGTGCGCACAACATGAACGTGCTGGCCTCGGGTTCTAAGTTTGAAGCGCTCTCGGCCGAGGGTTCAACCCTTGATGGTTTGAATATTCACTTCGGCTGCGTCGATGAGCTGCATGCGCACAAAACGCGTACGGTCTACGACGTAGTTGAGACAGGTACCGGCAAGCGTGACAATTCGCTCTTGTGGGTGATCACAACAGCTGGCTCGAATCGGTCTGGCATTTGTTATGAAGTGCGCAGCTTTGTGACCAAACTGCTCGATGGCGTGTTTGAAGATGACAGTCAGTTCGGAATCATCTACGGGCTTGACGATGGAGATGACTGGACAAGCGAAGAGTCGCTGATCAAAGCCAACCCCAACTGGGGCATCTCAGTGCGCTCAGAGATCTTGGGACCCTTGCAAGCCAAGGCCATGCAGTTGCCCAGTGCGGTCAACAACTTTAAGACCAAGCATTTAAACGAGTGGGTCAATGCAGACACCGCTTGGATGGATATGCGATCGTGGGATGCCTGCGCCAACCCTGATCTAGAGATTGAATCCTTTGTGGGCCAACCCTGCTGGATTGGCCTGGATCTGGCGAGCAAAACGGACATTGCCGCACTTGTCATGGTGTTTCAGCACCCCGAGATTGCCGATGCTTATGCCGTGTTTGGCAAGTATTACTTGCCCGAAGATACAGTGAACGCCGCCGGCAACAGTCAGTACTCGGGCTGGATGCACACTGGGCGCTTAACGGTGACGCCAGGCAACGTCATTGATTTCAGTTGGATCGAGGCCGATCTCTCGGATCTTGTCTCAAGGTTTGCAGTGCAGGCTGTCGCCTTTGATCCCTTTCAGGCCACTCAGCTATCTACTCGGATGCTGAGCGAGGGGCTGCCAATGATTGAGTTGCGCCCGACAGTATTGAATTTTTCTGAACCAATGAAAACTCTGGAAGCCCTCGTGCTCCAGAAGAAACTCATCCACGATGGTGACCCGGTGCTTGGCTGGATGGCCAGTAACGTTGTGGCCCACCTAGATGCCAAAGACAATATTTATCCACGAAAGGAGCGAGCTGAAAACAAAATCGACGGCATCGTGGCACTGATCATGGCGATTTCGCGCGCGATCAAACCGGGCGACTCGGTGGTGCTGGGAGCGGACTACGAATTGTTGATGCTCTGATTTAATGGGGATACTTAGTTTTTTTGATCGCTTTAGAGCCTCAAGCGGTGACAGGTCGCCCTGGGGGGACTTCTTTTTTGAACCCCTCTCAGCCCGTGGCAGCAGCGGCATGCGTGTCTCACCTGACAGCGCGCTTCGCTTAGCGGCTGTTTATGCCTGCGTGCGCGTGCTGTCGGAGACTATGGCCTCTTTGCCGCTGGTCGTCTACCGCGCGCGCCCCGATGGTGGCAAGGACCGCGTGACCGACCACTGGCTCTACCGCCTGCTGGCCAAGCGCCCGAACAAGTTTCAAAACCCGTTCGAGTGGCGCGAGATGCTGCAAGGACACTTGGCGCTTCGAGGTAACGCCTACAACCAGATCATCACCAACCCGCGCGGTGAGGTGACTGAGTTGATGCCGTTGCACCCAGACCGGGTCCGGCTCGAGTTGCTGCCGAGCGGCGAGTTTCGTTATCGGTTCACCGACCGATTTGGTTGCGAAAATATTCTGTCACGTGGTCAGGTCTGGCACCTGCGAGGGCTCTCTTCTGACGGGCTCATGGGGCTAAGCCCGATCGATCTGGCGCGAGAGAGCCTGGGTATGGCGCTCGCAGCCCAAGACTACGGTGCTCGTTTCTTTGCCAATGATGCCAAACCCACCGGGGGTTGGATTGAGTTCCCCGGATCCTTTAAGGATAACGAAGCGAAGAAAGTATTTCGTGAGTCGTACCAGCAGGCCCAGTCAGGTGCGAACCGCGGCAAAGTGCTGGTGCTGGAAAACGGCATGAAGTTTCATGAGGTGGGCGTGACCAACAAAGATGCTCAGTTTCTTGAGCTTCGCAAGTTTCAGATTACAGATATTGCCAGGCTCTTTCGGGTGCCACCGCACATGATTGCGGATTTGGACCGAGCGACATTTTCTAACATCGAGCAACAAAGTCTTGAGTTTGTCATGCACACCATGACGCCGTGGGCTGAACGTTGGGAGGCCTCGATCGAATCCGAGTTGTTGCTCGAGGGCGACGAGTTGGAGGTCGAATTTGATTTTGCAAATTTGATGCGAGGCGATGCAGCCAGCCGAGCAGCCTACTACCAAAGCGGTATCCAAAACGGCTGGCTCACGCGAAACGAAGCCCGCATAGCTGAAAACTTAAATCCGCTTGAGGGCTTAGATGAACCGCTCAGACCCTTGAATATGGTTGAAGAAGGTGACGCAGTGACGCAAACTGCTGCCCCAGGTGCCGATCAATCAAACAATATGGAAACTAATAATGAAGACTGAGTTACTGATCGCCGAGTTTCTGTCTACCCCTTGGGCCCTGATGCCTGAGCGCTTGAATGCGGTCTCTGCTGTGATGGCGCGCTGGTCCAGTCATGCGCCTGCTAAGGCGGAGGTACTTGCCGGTATCGATGTCGATAAAGTCGCCCGCGAGGCTCGCCGTCAAACTGCAACTTCTGTCTCTGGTGGCGGGATCGCAGTCTTACCCCTATATGGTGTGATCACTCAACGTGGAAACATGATTGAGGATGTGTCCGGCCCGGGGAGTGTCAGCACGAAGAAGTTTGCGGCTGCTCTGCGCCAAGCATTAGCAGATGAGTCGGTGAGCCAGATCCTTATCGACATAGACAGTCCAGGGGGCAGCGTCTACGGCGTTGCAGAACTAGCAGATGAGATCGTGGCTGCGCGTGCACAGAAACCGATTATCGCAATTGCCAATAGCCTCGCGGCCTCAGCCGCCTATTGGATTGGCTGTTCGGCATCGGAGTTTTACGTGACACCTGGTGGAGAGGTGGGCTCAATTGGGGTCTGGCAAGCTCACTTCGATTACTCGCAAGCACTTGCCGCTGAGGGTGTAACCCCAACACTGATTTCGGCCGGCACTTACAAAGTAGAAGGCAATCCCTACGCACCGCTTGAGCCCGAGGCACAAGCCTTCATGCAGTCGCGAGTCGATGATTATTTTCTTACCTTCTCGAAAGCTGTTGCAAAAGGTCGTGACGTGCCGATCGCTCAGGTGCGCAACGGCATGGGTCAGGGTCGGGTGTTAGGTGCAGACGCGGCGCTCGAACAGAACATGGTCGATGGGATCGTGACCTTAGACGATGCGATTCGAAAAATGCTGCGTGGTGTGAAGGCTGAGGCAAAGCCCCGGGGATCGCGCATTGGCATAGCTGCGCAACGACTTGCGCTTGCTGAAATGTGATTTGGATAATGTATTGACTTATTGTTAGTACGCCAACGTGAATGATCATCGCGGAAATCAATCCGTCAGTTTTACCTTACTCAGGGTTCGAATTACTCCCATCGGCCTGTAGTCTCTCGAAAACCTTTTGGACAAACCTGTGAGCATCCGAAATGTAAAGACAAGGGCCAATGGTTACATACGCTCTAGTATGAAAATCATATTTCACACTCGACCGAGCATCAAATTCGCCTGCAACATTTAACGCAGCTGAGATTAGTGCATCCTGATCGTTAAAGGGATTGGTGCCAGGATAGTCCTCACCCGCTGTGGCGGTCATTACAACATAATCCCCCTCTTCACCGACAATTCGAAAATACACCACGTTGTTAAGAACCGCAATAAATTGCTCCTTGCCTTCTATGTGATTCTTTTCCGATCTTTTGATATCAAACATCATTTTTTAAGTGCTCTATTAATGCAACGACTGATGGGTAGTAACCAAAAATAGCTCAGCTTAATTATTTTTTATCAGTAGTGTCCCAACGTTTCTCATAGGAGATCAAGCTGATTTTGCTCGAAATCGATATTTGAATTTACGTGGGGCGGGTTAAGTAGCTGATTTATCGGTGTTGTTTCAAACATAGTCAAACTCAGGATTTGTAGAATTTCGTGAAGACTGTTGGGCAGTTTCAAACGTTTTTTGAGTATCGCGATCAGCACGTATGTGCAGACCGCGATCCAAATTTGCGTCTTGACTGCATTCTCGCTGGTACCCAGAAAGGTCTTGATCCGAAGGTGTTGCTTGATCCATTTGAAGAACAACTCGACCTGCCATCGCTGTCGATAGAGTGCGGCAATCATCTCGGGGCTGAGCGCAAAGTTGTTGGTCAGAAAGGTCAAGCGTTTGCCATTCTCGTCTTTGGCAACAACGCGGCGAATCACTTGCGGATAGTCTTTGGCGGTGTAGTAGACGGTGAGCACGCCGGTCTGATCGCAGATGATTTGTGTGTTCGCGCGATCGACTGGCTGGGAGTATCGCCGCTGAAACTTTGTGTTGGACTTGGCTCGCGTGACAAAGAACGCTTGCGATTGATGAATGGCATAAAGCCGTTGGTAGTCGAGGTAGCCGCGATCCAACAAATAGAACGCCCCTGGCTCGATAACAAGATCGTCCAGCACGTTGACCTCGTGCGTCTTGCCGTCCGTAATGCTGATAAAGCTTGGGATTGCGCCCCGCAAGTCGAGAAGCGTATGCAGTTTGATCGCACCCTTGGCTCGACGAAACGGTGCCCACGGGTACATCGACAGGCACAGATCGATCGTAGTCGCATCGAACGCATAAACCGTTGCGTCCAAATCGATACCGAGAGGCTCGTCGATATAAAGCGGCCTCGCAATCCCAATCAGATGCTGAGCATAGTCGGCATAAATCTGCCAAGGCCGCGTAGCGTTCGCATTGGCCAGAGTATTGCGAGACAGCGTCGCACAACGAAATCCCATGTGGTACAGACGCTTGGCCTGTGCACGAAGATTGACCTCGATGTCGCGAAGCGATTCTCGATAAGTCAGTTGCGCAAAAGCCATTGCGAGGAACTGATCCAAGCAGGTGAAGTCTTTGACCTTGTGATCGCCACGATGCGCGGCGACGCAACGCCGAAAAGTTGTCAGTGGCAGAAGCATCATGATCTGCGAAAAAACGAGTTTGCCTTGGTGCATGAGGGTTCCCCGCGAGAAGTCGCGAACAACCCTCAGTCTGCTCGAAATCAAAGTTGAAATCGAGACCAGACAAAATGACCGAATTAGGCAATAAAATCATTAACTTACGAGCTCTTGACGTGCAAACGTTGGGACACTACTGATTTTTTATTTGAATTTCCTCTCCTCAAATTGCATGGCATATTGCCCAGCTATGGACAGACTATGGTACCAATGATGAGTTAAGGCTCAATATATTCATGAATTCAGCTTTACTGACTGAGCATCTGATTGCGTTGAAATCCTTTGGGTAAAACCAATCCATACGAACCATCAAAAAACAGTTTGGACTCTTCCTCCAACACCTCGTCAAGAGAGTGTTCAAGCACATCAGTTCCCAATCCGATTAGTTGCTGCTGATTTCTATGAGAAATCGCTTTCTCATGCGTACCCAGCCATGTCAAAGATTGACTCAATGCCCATTCGTTACAACCCACTGCTTGAGACTCCACGGCGAGTCGGTCGATAACCCGAGTTTTTGATGCCTGCGCTAAGGATAAACGCCCCATTAATTCTTGAGTTTTTTCGTGACTCAACTGCGTCTCTCGTGATGCCGTTATTCGTTCTTCTAGGAACCTTTGATTGCCAATTCCTTCTTCTACGGTTTGGGCAATAAATGCAGATAAATCGACATTTTTAGTGTGTTTCCATGCAGACCTATTCTCTTCCCAACGTTTAAGCCCATTGGTGCAAATAATTATCCATCGTCCCCAACTTACCTTGTAGGCCTCGTAGCCATTATTCCTGGCGTAAACCAACCCGTATTCATACTGCGTTTGAAAACCAGCATTATCAAATTGAAAAAACTCAATAACCTCACCAAATGCTCCAATTTCAATACCTCGACTCTCGGGTATCAACGCGGTAGATTGCCGCGCATGTTCCATAAACTTTGCACGAAACTCAAGTTGGTTAACATCAACAAAGTGTGACGTGACCATTCCATATATCGCATTTTGACTTTGGTTATCGGTTTTATAACGAATTGAGATTTCATGATTTTTAAAAACCGCAGCTAGCTCTTGTTCAAGCGCAACGCTATTGTTAGTAAATTTCTCCAACCATGTTTTACCAATTAAGTTGAAATCCTGGTCCTGTCCCCAAGCTCGCCCACCAAGTTGATGCATTAATGGACGCTTAACCTCCCCGTTCAACACTACGCCGTTGTGAATAATCTGAATTCTTTTTCCATCGCCAGACAATTGCACTTGAACAGGCATTTCGGCATCAAGCTGATGCACATTACATTCCAGATCAACCAACGCTTGAATCGCATTATCGTTTTCGTCATAAGGCTTACGATTTTTTGTAGCTATTTTCATTACTCTTAGCCCTGTGAGTCTAAAGTTGAATAGATGAAATATGGCTTTCGAAGTGCAGTGGGACGTAAGCCATCATTAATGGTTGATTCGTTTATAACGAGTCCCAACCGCGATAACCTTTCTATATGTCAAACGGAATAACTAATTAAATATTCGCTCACTCTGCCAATTGATCTACCAGTGTACGCTTTTAATTTTTTCTTAGACTGTCGATCAAAATAAAGTATTTCGGCACCATGTTGATCATGCTCGCGTCGACCGAATTCGATCAATAGGTCAAGCACGACTGAAAGGATGCAGCGTTGTGGAGTTCGAATGCTTGCGTGGACGGTAGTATTCTAGTGGCTACCGCGTACGTGATCTAAACGATCAATTCTGCAATTGACAACCGATCAGTCGGTCGCAAAATGCGAATCTTGGCTTCTAAGTCAAACAATTCGCTACAGACAACATAAAGCATTAATCATTGTTCCGGTGAAGGTTCGTTGCGAACCCTCGACAACTCTCACGTTCCCATCCGTAGTACCCAACGACCGCCTCCTTGGCGGTTTTTTCATTTCAGGAGATTCAAAAATGAGTAAACAACTCCGCGAGCATCAGGCCCGCAAAACTGCGCTCGTCAAAGAGGCTCGCGCGTTGACTGACTTAGTCGCCTCTCAAGACCGCGACATGACCGATGACGAGGTCACGGCCTTCGAAGCCTTGCGCACCCGCATTGACTCGGCATCCACCGCCATTGACCGTGAAGCCGCGCTAATCGCGGATGAATCACGCATTGGTCTCGCAACTCTGGCCGGGCCAAGCGTTACTGATAACCGACAAGCCGACCCGTTGCATGGCTTTCGGACCATGGGTGAGTTCGTGCAGGCCGTCTTTCAGGCAGAAAAGCCTGGCAAGAATATCGACGAGCGTTTGCTCATCGGTGGTGGTCGCAATGCCGCTGCCCCGGGGACCTTTAGCAACGAGGCAGCCGGACAGGATGGTGGCTTTCTTGTGCCACCTCAATTCTCACAAGAGATCTTTAAGCTTTCGCTCGGTGAGGACTCGTTACTACCACTGACCGACAACGTCGAGATCTCAGGTAACAGCATGGCGTTCCCCAAGGACGAAACGACCCCCTGGGGTACCAACGGCATTCGCGCCTACTGGCAGGGTGAGGCGGCCACGGCCGTCGCTACCAAACCAGTGTTGGGTCTTGCCACCTTGCGTCTGAAAAAACTCATGGCGCTCGTCCCCACGACCGATGAGTTGCTCGATGACGCCAACGCGCTGACCAGCTATCTCCCTGAAAAAGTTGCGCTCTCCATCCGTTGGAAGACCAACGAGTCGATCCTCTTTGGTGCAGGCAACGGTGTGCCTATTGGTGCGCTCGCAGCAGGGGCCACGGTAACCGTCGCCAAAGAGACCGGCCAGGCTACGCAAACACTTGTGGCGCAGAACCTTGCCAAAATGATCGCACGCCTGCCGACAGGGTCGTTCGCGAATGCAGTATGGATCGTCAACAACGATGTGCTGCCCGCGCTGTTCACGCTCACCTTGGGTAATTACCCGATCTATATGCCCATGGGTCTAACGGTGGGCGGGATTCAAGCCTCACCCTACGGCACGTTGCTTGGCCGCCCGGTGTTTGTCTCGCAGCACGCCAATACATTCTCGAGCCAGGGCGACATCCTGCTCGTGGATCTGAAGTACTACCAGACCATCACTAAGGCCGGTGGCATGCAGACCGCGACCTCCATGCATCTGTACTTCGATGCGGATCTGACCGCGTTTCGCACGACCTTCCGTATGGACGGCCAGTCCAAGATCGTGGCCCCTATCTCACCCGCCAAGGGCAGCACCACCATGTCGCCTTTCATCCAGTTGGCCGCACGTTGATCGCACGAACGCCAAACGTTCTGCGCTCTTTGCACCCCACTTTTTAGGAGTTACTCCATGTTCCCCAACTCAAAAGCGAGCGAGCTGCTCACCATTCTCGCCACAATCGATCCAGTCTCCCAGGCGGCGGGCACCGTCACCACCGGCTGGATCAACGTTGCCAACCACCACGCCTTGGTGGCTGTCATCCAGACAGGTGCACTAGGAACGAGTGCCACACTCGATGCCAAGTTGCAGCAAGCCATGGACAGTTCTGGCACCAGTGCCAAGGACATTACCGGCAAGGCGCTCACGCAAATTGTCAAAGCCACCGGTGATAACAAGCAGGCGCTCATCAACGTCAAGCCCGAGGAGCTTGATACTGTGAACGGCTTTGGCTTTGTGCGCCTTTCGCTGACCGTTGGTGTGGCCGCAAGCCTCGCGTCTGCGCAGGTGCTGGGTGTGAACCCACGCTTTGCACCGGCCGATGCATCCAACCAAGCAGCTGTTGTCCAGATCTTGTAAGCGGCTAACCCGTGCCCCTGACACTTGTCACCCCACCCGCAGAAGAACCGGTCTCGCTCACTGAGGCCAAGCTTCATCTGCGGGTGGACTTCGCCGAGGATGATGCGCTGATCACAGCACTCATCACTGCGGCTCGTCAAGCGGCTGAAACCATTACCGGTCGCCAGCTCGTGACTGCCCGCTGGAAGATGACGCTCGACAGTTTCCCCGGACCTGGTCTTACGAGTATTTATGCAGGCCAAGCGTTCTCTTTGCCCGCACACGCTATTTTGTTACACAAGTGTCCGGTGCAGTCCATCGTTTCAATTCAGTATCTCGATATGGCAGGTGTGCTACAGACCGTGCCTAGCAGCACCTACACGTCCGATTTAAGTTGTGAGCCTGCACGCCTGACCCCGGTATTTGGTCAGATCTGGCCGGTCAGTTTGCCTCAGATTGCTGCGGTGTCAGTCACGTTTGATGCAGGGTATGGCGCGGGGGCAACGGTCCCCGAAGGTCTCAAGAGCTGGATCAAACTCCGAGTAGGCAGTCTCTACGCGCACCGCGAAGAAGTGGCCGTGGTCAGTCGTGGCCGGGTTGAGTTACTTCCTTTTATTGATGGGCTGCTTGATTCTTACAAGGTGGCGTTTGTATGACCTCGTTGCGAGCTGGCCAGCTGACGCGTCGGCTCACCCTGCAAAGCCTAAGTACTACGCTCGATAGTTATGGCGTCTTGACCCCTACCTGGACCAACGTCATGACCGTCTGGGCAGATATTCAGCCGCTCACCGGTCAGGAACGCTTGAGCGCTGCTCAGCTGGCAAGCGAGGTCACGCATCAGCTCACGGTGCGTTATTCCAGCCTTCTTGCCGATACGCGTGTGGTGGCCGGCTACCGAGCGCTTTACAAGGGTCGCATTTTTAACATTCACGCAGCGCTAAACGAGGACGAAAGCAATGTCCTGGTAACGCTACTGGCCTCGGAGGGCTTAACTCGTGGCTAACACCAGCACTGTCGAGGTAACCGGCTTAAAAGAACTGGACGCTTTGCTCAAAACCCTTCCCGCCAGGATCGAGGGCAATGTCATGCGTGGCGGTATGCGGGCATCACTTAAAGTGATCGGGGACGTTGCCAAAACCACTCTTGCAGCCAACGGCACGATCCATACGGGCAACCTTCAAAAGAGTATCCGCATTGGGTTTAAGCGTAAGAGCGAAACCGGCTTCGGGTGGATGCGCGGGCGCCTCTCCGCAGGTAACAAGGACGCCTGGTACGCGCACTTTATCGAGTTTGGTACGGCTTCTTTTTATACCGGACACGGCAAGACCGTTGGCAAACCCTACGAGATCCGCCCCAAGAACCACAAGAGCCTGTTCTTCGCGGGCCTCATGCGCGAGGTCATCGTACATCCCGGGATTCATCCCAAACCCTTTATGCGCCCCGCCTTTGATCAGGCAAGCGGCAAAGCGATTGAGACCTTTGCCGACTATCTGCGCGTGCGTTTGCCTAAAGAACTAGCTAAGGCCGCGCGATGAGCGCAGAACTCATCACGGCTGCACTTCTGAATGTCGTGGGCGTGACCAACCTTGTCGGCGATCGCCGCGCTCTGGCAGTGCTGCCGCAAAACTGTGCCATGCCTGCTCTTGTCTACTCAGCGGTCAGTACAACGCCGATCTTCACGATGAATGCCCTCTCAGGCCCACAACTGCTAGAGAGCCGAATTCAGGTGACGGGGCTAGCACTGACGCCCGCCGCAGTCGAACAAATCCTTGCCGCAGTCATGGCTGCCATGAATCTTAAAAGCGGCACCTATGCGGGCAAGAACGTTGCGAGGATCATTCGCGATGTCAAAGCGCCAATCACACGCGATAACGAGGCAAACGTCTGGTACGGCTCGCAGGATTTTATGACGCTCTGGTACGAATAAAGCTTGGAAAAATAGTTGAGCAACCATACCGCTGCTGAGGCGGTTTTTTTTCGTCTGCCTCTTGGCAATTTATTAAGGAACGACCATGGCACAAGCCTCAGGTGTATTTAAGCAAGTATCCATAAAAGAAGAAACCACCTACGGTGTTCTTCCGGCTGTGGCAACGGGTGCCCAGCTGCTGCGACGAACTGATGCGAGTTTTAATTTAAACAAAGACACGTATGAGTCAGGCGAAATCCGTACTGATTTGCAAACAGCAGATTTCCGTCACGGTGTACGCAAGGTAGCCGGCAGCCTGAAAGGTGAATTGTCACCCGGCTCCTATGCGACCTACCTTGGCGCAATCCTTAAACGAGATTTTGCTGCTGTGACTGCGATTACCGCTGCAAGCATCACTGTCGCAGGAACCGCCCCGAATTACACGATTACCCGCGCAGCAGGCTCGTTTCTGACTGATGGGATCAAAATCGGTCAGGTAGTCCGCCTGTCTGCAGGTGTGTTCAACGCTGCAAACTTGAATAAAAATCTGTTTGTGACCGGTGTGACTGCACTGGTGCTGAGCGTGATTGTTTTAAACGGCACAGCGCTCGTTGCAGAGGGTCCGATTGCGGCAGCTACTGTTTCGGTGCCCGGTAAAACGACCTATATCCCCTTGTCTGGTCATACAGACAAATCCTACTCAATCGAGGAGTGGTACGCGGACATTGCTCGCTCAGAGGTTTTCTCTGGCTGCAAATTTACAAAGGCCTCGGTGCAACTTCCACCAACGGGCATGGCCACACTTGATCTGACGGTCGCCGGAAAAGACCATGGTCAGACGCCAGGCTCAACGCGTTATTTCACAAGCCCAACGGCTGCCACGTCCAGCGGCGTGGTCGCTGCGGTCAACGGCGTCTTGCGCATTGGTAGTCAGACGCTCGCCTCTGTGACGGGTCTGAACTTTGATGTGGATGCCTCCTTTTCTGGGGATCCCGTAGTAGGTGCAAATACCATTTCCACACAATTCGCTGGGCGGGTAAAAGTCACAGGGCAATTCACCGCCTACTTTGAAGATGGCGTGTTGCCGGCTGCGTTCTTTTCTGAATCAGAGCTTGGCATCCAAGTTGCCTTGACGACCTCAAACGACGCCGCGGCTGAGTTTCTCAGTTTTTCCTTATCGCGCGTAAAACTCGGCGGCGCAGATAAGGCAGACGGTGAAGGTGGCGTTGTGCGTACCTATCCCTTTACGGCGTTACTAAATTCCGCAGGCGGTGCGGGCACCGCAAACGAAGCCTCAACCATCGCAATCCAAGACAGCCTGGCTTAACTGCTCACGTCAGAACCCAGCACGCGCAAATCATTCTCATCCCTCGAAGGACATACAAAATGCCAGGTTTCAATCTGAAATCGATTCGCCAAGTGGCGTCTGCAAAAATCCAAGTCAAAGACCCGGCGACCGGTGATCCCACGGGCGTCATTTTTGAGATGGCGGGTCCCGAGCACCCGGATCGCAAGCGCATTACCTTTGCTCAGTCGCGCAAATTTCTGCGCTCGTACGCTAAAACAGGACGCGCAGAGATGCCTGAGCCGGAAGACGCAGAGAGCCAAAAGAAAGAAAACCTTGCTGCCTTTACCCTCGGTTGGACCGGACTGATTGATGACACCGGTGCGCCAGTCGTGTTCTCTAAGGCAGCGGCGCTTGAGCTCTACAACAATCCTGAGATGGGTTGGCTCGTAGATCAGCTTGATTCAGCTCTTGGTGAAAAAGAGCTTTTTATCACGCGCTCCGCGAAGGGCTAGCCGCCCACGTTCGAGCGCAGATCAAGTTAGGTAAGAAGCGCACAGACGGATCGTCAGAACTTGATCACCTTCGCGCACTAGAAAAGTCAACAGGCAAGACGCCTCCAGAATTAGAAGTGCCTGCGATTCCGGCGGGTAGTGATTACCTCCTGAGAGTATTTATGGAGCTTCATTGCTCGCGCCCCGCAGGCGGCATGAGCATTAGCCCCATTCTATTTAGTGAATTACTCGCCTATCAGCAGGTTTTTAAGGTCGAGCTCTCGCCCTTTGAAGTGGAGACGATTTTTTTTATTGATCGCGCAGCAATCCAAGAGATGACGGAAAAATGAGCATATCAGTCGGTACCCTGACAATCGAGATGGCGGCTAACGTCGCTCGCTTGCAGAAAGATATGGATGCTGCAAAAAAGACCGTGAGCGACGCGATGACGTCGATCAAAAGCGGCGCGAGCAGCGCCATGAACGCGCTCGCCGGTCTGGGTGTCACGCTATCTGCAGCGGCCTTCGCCTCCTACATTAAAGGCGCGATCGACGCGGCTGACAAGCTAAACGACTTGAGCAAGGCTACCGCGATTTCTGTTCAAAATCTAAGCGGGCTCGACCTCGCGGCAAAACAGTCTGGCGGCGATTTAGAGGGGATTGCTCAGTCAATCAATAAGCTATCAGTCCACATCGGCGAGGATTCTGAAAAATTTAAGTTGCTTGGCATTACAGCTAAAGAGCCCCTTGAGGCGTTCAAGCAACTGGCTGATATGTTTGTAAAGATTGAAGACCCACAACTGCGCGCAGCTGTCGGCGCAGCAGCGCTTGGTAAGAGTTGGGCGTCAGCTGCGCCATTGCTTGCAGAGGGCGGGGCAAAAATTCAAGAGATGGTGGACAAGGGCAAAGCTCTGTCCGGAATGACTCCAGAGCTCGTTGAAAAGGCTGATAAATTTAACGACACTCTTGCAGAAATGGGCAAGGCGTCTGAGCGTACAAAAAATCTCATTGCTGCCGAGTTGCTCCCTATTTTGCAAGCGCTTGCCGAGGCATTTAAGGAGGCAAACAAGGCTGGCAGCACAATGTCTGTGTTTATTGACGGTATTGCCATTGGCTTTGAGGCAATTATTGTTGTTGGCGCAAACGTGGTTTATGTCCTCAAACAAATCGTTGCCGACTTTACGGCCATCGGCGAGCGGGCCGCCGCTCTAGCCAGTCTGGACTTTGCTGGATTTCAGGCAATTGAAGCCAATAGAAAATCCAAGGCCGATGCTGCGCGCCAAGAGATCGATCGTTTTACCCAACAAATTTTAAATGCCAGGAGAGATGCGGCAGAAATTGATCGTCTGGCTCGCAACAATCCCGTAAAAATCAGCGACGAAGATGCCGCAAAGGCTGAGGCCGCCGCAGCCGCCGCCAAGAAAGCTGCACTCGCCTTCATTGACTACAAAAAAGAAGGCACAGACGCTTATCAAAAAATGATTGACGCAGCCGATAAGCTTGTTGAGTCGATCAAAATTGAGACCGACGC
>CAIZGG010000503.1 GCA_903932425.1 uncultured beta proteobacterium
GCTTGTACAGATGTCGGATAAGCGCCCACTCTGCAATCCAGCCGCCAATGAACGCAAAAACAAAGGCGGCTAGAATCGCAAACGGAAAGTACGCTGGCATAAATGCTGGGGCGTACTTTTCGGTTAACGTCGAGCCAAGAAACACGGTGTAAGCACCAATCGCCATGAACTCACCGTGAGCCATATTGATCACACCCATCTGACCAAAGATGATCGCTAGGCCTAGCCCCATTAAGAGCAGCACAGCAAACAGGCTCAGACCTGCAAAGCCCTGCATCAGGGCGATATTGAGCACTTCAGACAGTTCCATCGCGATTCCTTGTCAATGACGTTAACCAAGTACTGCTTACTGATAACCCTTAGGGAACGGATCGGGTTTAATCAACTCAGGTGACTCGGCAACCACCTTGAACTGGCCGTCTGGCAACATTTCGCCGATACGGGCCTTGCTGAACAAGTGATGGTTGTCGTCGATACGCACGTAGCCTTCAGGCGCACCTTTGAACTCAATGCCTGTCGAAGCGGCGGCGATCTTGTCCACATCAAAGCTGCCGGCTTTTTCAACGGTGTATTTCCAGAGCCACGGACCGAGGTAACCAGCTTGTGTCACGTCGCCAATCACAGATTTCGGACCATATTTCTCTTTAAACGCAGCAACAAATTTCTTGTTGTTTTCGTTGTCCAGCGACTGGAAGTACTTCATGCAAGAGTAGAAACCAGCCGTGTTCTCACCACCAATACCAAGCAACTCGTCTTCTGTCACCGAGATGGTCAAAAGTTTTTGCTTGTCAGCAGTAATGCCAGCTGCTTTCAACTGTTTGTAGAAGGCCACGTTACTGCCACCTACCACTGCTGCATAAATCAGATCGGGCTTGGCGGCCTTGATCTTGTTGATCAGCGAGTTAAAGTTTGTATTGCCTAAGGGGTAATACTCTTCGCCTACAACTTTCTGCTTCAATACGCCTTCGATGTGCTTGCGCGCAATCTTCATCGAGGTACGTGGCCAGATATAGTCTGAACCGACCAGGAAGTAGCTCTTAGTACCTTTCTCTTTTGCAGCCCAATCCAAACCCCACAAAATTTGCTGAGTGGCTTCTTGACCGGTGTAAATAACGTTTTTGCTTTGCTCAAGGCCTTCATAGAAGGTTGGGTAGTACAGCATGCCGTTTTCTTTTTCAAAAACTGGCAGCACGGCTTTACGTGAGGCAGAGGTCCAGCAACCGAACACGCAGGCGACGTGGTCGTTGACCAATAATTTTTTAGCTTTTTCTGCGAAGGTCGGCCAGTCAGAGGCGCCGTCTTCTTTAATCACTTTAATCTGACGACCCAACACGCCACCCATGGCGTTGATTTGATCGATAGCAAGTTGTTCTGCCTGGATTGAGCCAGTCTCTGAGATGGCCATTGTGCCGGTTGCAGAATGTAACTGACCAACAATCACTTCTGTATCAGTCACCGCGAGCTTAGTGGTGTTGACTTGTGAGGTGGGCAGTTTCTGAGCGCCTGCGCGCATGGTGGCTGCGGCCAAGGCCAAACCGACGATACCTTGCAGAACTTGCCGTCGATCGGCGTTGGGTGTGAAATCAAAAGGGGGCTTCTTCATAGAGTGTGCTCCTAAAGGTTGACAGGCCGATTGAACGCTGTGTGATCAGTATCTGAGAACCTGGTGCGTAACCCAATACGTCAATTGACGTATGCCGAGCGCTTTTTCACGGCTTTGTGTCGCGCCGATACACGCTTAGAATAGAAATACGTTATTTGACGTATCTACTACGCAGCCTGGATTCCGCGTTGACAACCGCTAATCAAAAAATTATTCGTATCCGACGCGAATACAACGCACTCGTTGCTGACGAGTCTCTTGAAGACTACGCGTTGCGTTACACGCCTAAGTCGTTTCGAAAATGGTCTGAATGGCGAGTGGCCAACACTGCACTCGGTGGCGTGTCGTTTTTGGCGCTTGAGGCGATTGGCGCTGTAATGGTGCTGAACTATGGCTTTAGCAACACACTATGGGCGGTGCTCGCCGTCGCATTAGTTGTTTTTTTAACAGGCCTACCAATCTGTTATTACGCAGCGCGCTATGGAGTTGATATCGACCTGCTCACGCGCGGCGCAGGCTTTGGCTATGTGGGTTCAACCATCACCTCGCTCATTTACGCTGCGTTCACCTTTATATTTTTTGCGCTTGAAGCCGCCATCATGGCGCTGGCCTTGCAGCTATATTTTGATTGGCCGATTGTGTGGTGTTATATCGTTAGTGCACTTGTCGTGATCCCTCTTGTGGTGCGCGGCATCACACTGATCTCAAAGTTACAGATCTGGACTCAAGCGCTTTGGCTCATACTTTTGGTCAGCCCCTATGTAGCGATTGCGCTCAAAGACCCCGGCGCATTTAAAGCTTTTACGGGCTTGAGCGGTCACTTATCCGGCAGCAGCGACTTTGACTGGCTCATGTTTGGTGCGGCTTCAACAGTCGCATGCTCGCTCGTTGTGCAGATTGGTGAGCAAGTGGACTACCTGAGGTTTTTACCTGAAAAGACCTCAGCAAATCGCGGGCGTTGGTGGGCCGCGGTCATCATCGCGGGGCCAGGATGGATTATTCCAGGCATGGCAAAAATGATGGGCGGCGCATTTCTTGCCTTTTTAGTGTTGCAGGTCGAGCTACCAACCGAGATCGCAAGTGAACCGACGCGTATGTATCTAGCGGGTTTTAGTTATGTGTTTGATGACACGCGCTGGGTCTTAGGGATCACCACCTTATTCGTCATCGTGTCGCAGATCAAAATTAACGTGACAAACGCCTATGCGGGTTCGCTCGCTTGGTCTAATTTTTTTGCTCGCCTGACCCACAGTCATCCGGGTCGGGTTGTGTGGCTAATATTCAATGTATTAATTGCCACTCTGCTCATGACTCTCGGTGTGTTTCGTGCGCTTGAACATGTA
>CAIZGG010000504.1 GCA_903932425.1 uncultured beta proteobacterium
AAAGTATTTTTGATGATTGGCATCAATGATTTGCTCAGGCGCGCAACCGTTGAGCAAACCTTTAAGCAATACACCTTGATTGTCGATGAGTTGCAAAAAAATAAAATCACGGTTGTGATGCAGGCCACACTGGAATGCTCACGCCCGCAGTGCGGTAGCGCCGTCGAAGCCGTGAGGTCATTGAATCAAATGCTTCAAGCCTTTGCCGTCGCGCGCAATATCCAGTGGCTGGATTTGAATCCAGGTTTGGCAAATGATCAGCAAGGGCTGTTGCCGAAGTACACCTGGGATGGCTTACATCTTTCTAAGGCGGCTTATTTGTATTGGGCCGAGCGACTTAAAGGGTTTATTCAGTGAGGCATGCCTAACCTACTGAACCCCGACTCATTCATAATCAGTCGACGAGCTCAGCAATCAGCGTTTGCACACTCATGACTTCTATGTTGTCTTTCATTTGGTAACTTTGCTCAACTGGGGCGACTAAGATTTTTCGATGGGCGTTGACGTCAACGGCAGCCTGATGAAAACCTTTAGATACCGTTGGTGCAGACGAACGTTTAATTTCGACAACCCATACTTGGCCGTGGCGAAAATCAATGACTAAGTCAGCTTCGGCACCTTGGGCCGTTCTGTAAAAACTATAATCTAGGCTAGGCGCTGCTGACATAATTTGTTCGATCACAAAGCCCTCCCAACTGAGGCCAGCCACGGGGTGGGATAAAACGCTTTCATAGTTTGTTAACCCTAACAATGCGTGGACTAAACCACTGTCGCGTACATACACCTTAGGCGATTTAACCAAGCGTTTTCCGACATTGCCATGCCAAGCAGCCAAACGACGTAGCAACATCAGATCGCATAAGATATCCACATAACGGTGTACGAGTTGACCGCTGATGGCCAACGAGGTGGCGAGCTGTGAGTAATTCAGCAAACTGCCTTGCAAGTGAGCGAGCATGGTCCATAAGCGACGCAAACTTGTGGCAGGGATGCGTGGACCTAACGCTGGGATATCCCGTTCAAGATACGTGGCAATAAACGCTTCACGCCAGCGAAAGCTTTCAGAATCGTTTTTTGCCAACCAAGATAGCGGAAATCCGCCCCTAATCCACAACATGTGAAGCGGTTGAGCAAGAGGATCAGCTGCCGCCATAATCTCTCGTGCTTGAAGAGGTGAAAGCTCTAACTGCACCATGCGACCGGCCAGACTCTCACTAGACTGCTGTAGCAAAACACCTGTTGCTGAGCCAAGTAAAAGAAATTGCCCCGAGGGTTCGCCCGACCTGATGCGAATATCAATGATCGCCCTGAGTACGGCAAAAATCTCTGGCAAACGTTGCACCTCATCAAGAATCACGAGCCGATTACGGTGGGTCAACAAAAACGCCTCTGGGTCATCCAGTTGTCGTTGCGCAGAGGGCAGTTCAAGATCTAGATATAGCGAACCTGCGTGCGCCTGACCCTCGGCTAGTGCGAGAGTGGTCTTGCCTACCTGACGGGGTCCAAGCAATACGACTGCAGGAAA
>CAIZGG010000505.1 GCA_903932425.1 uncultured beta proteobacterium
GTGTGATTGACAGTGTTCATGTGTTTATATTAACACTAAAACTGTACAAATCAACTGTATCAATAAAAATAGTCTGATTGAGTTGGACGATAGAGGGCTTAGTGTCTCAGAGGGTGAGGCATGTGAGGGAAGTTCTTTAAGAACGTGGACGCTTCGCGAGAGGTATCTTTTTATAAAACGCTAAAAAAGTATCCGTGAGCGACATAACAACCCAGATATTGATTGTTATGAAGAAAGTCTGTGTACACAGTTCGAGAATTAAACAACGCTATTCAAACAACCCGCAGCCCGTTCAGTCAATACCACTTCAACAGCCAGTTGTGCGCGCGTCAGGCCAACAAATAGTTGGCGCCGTGCTTTGTCATCAAAGGTTTCAAAATCAACTTCAGTCAGCACGATGCCCGCCGCGCTTTGACCTTTAAAACGATAGACAGAATCGGTTAGTAGTGTGCCCTCAGTCCAAAGGGCATCGCCAGCGGCTGAATACTTGCCAGTGGGGCGGCGTAAGGTGAATTCACCCAGTTGTGGTGTCTTAATCAAGAGCGATCCTGCTAAGCCACGCCAGCTAAGGATGGCAATATCCTTTAGGGCAATGCCTGCCTTGAGTAAGTGCTTGATCGCTATTTCTGTCTTTTCTAATAACTCCTTGTCACTGCCGTAGGTGTAAAAATTAGGTAACTCGCCACTGTAGAAAGAGCGAGAGATCACCGCTTGTTCGGTCAACCCGAGCGCGTTAATGACTCGGCAGATTTCACCCGGAGTTCGAAAGTTATCTTGGCAGGTGATCGTGACAGCCTCAGGCAAGTCAAACTCGCCGCGGTCATATATCCTTTGAGCGTCATCTCCAAGCAAATAGACTTTGCCTTCGTCAGTCAACTGGGGCATTAGCGAAGCCACCCAAGCGGGTTCAAAGTCTTGGCCCTCATCTAGCACGATGAGTTGATAGCGATTTTGTAAACTAGCGTTGGCCTCAATCGCAGCGCCGTAGTGCTTGGCCATACGATCGTAAATCCCTTGCTCTGTGAAGTTGGGCTCGCCCACCGTCTGCCGATAATACTCAACGCACAATTCATGAAAATTCGCGACCTTAGTCTTGGCTGGTGCGATGTGACCAATGTGATCAGCAAGGCTGCGATTGAAACAAACGTATAGGCTTTTTAGCGATTTATCTGATGCGTCTTCTAGTAATTTCAAGGCCAGCTGCGTTTTACCTGAACCAGCCGTGGCTTGTATTTTGATCACGCCCGAGGGTGCGGTAATACGTGGTACCCAAGTCGCAAGGCCATCGGCCAGACGCACAGTAGCCGTGCGAACTTGTTCTCCTAAGACGCGCATGTCTAGGGTGACATTAAATTCGTTACAAAAGAATTTGCGTAAGCGCTCAACCTCAGAAACGGCTTGTTCATCAGCGAGCATTTCTCTGACAAGCGAGCCAAGTCGATCAAAGCGCGTTGCATCAATGATGCGCTCTGGTGGTATCTTGATCACGTGTTGGTCGCCGATGACGTAGTCGGGCAGTACCAGACAATTTGTGACGTGGGTTCGCAAACCTGCTTTGCTCAGTCGGTCGACGACAGCCGCAAACTGTACTGACGTCTGCCGGCCCACATCCTTGGGTCCGTCCTCGTAAAGTTTGGTCATTTGACCATTAGCGATAGTGACCTCACCCGCTTTGACTTCAACGAGCAAAACATTGCCTAAAGGTGAGAGCACGACAAAGTCAATCTCACCATGTTTGTCTTTGTCATCATGCAGCGAATGCCACGAAATATTATGAAAGATTTCATAGCCTTTAGGCAACGACAGCTCAAGGCGATAGAGAACATCTAATTCGCGCTCTTTACCTCGGCTATGTTTCGCGTTTGACAGATCAGGTACGAGGGTAGCCATGAATACTCACCGTGATGAAGGTCTGTTTAAGAATAGCCGCTTTGTCAATGCGCTGTCATCGTTGCGTCCAAAAAATATTCCTGGGTGTCTCATCCTGTGAGGCACTCACAAGGCGATACTAACCGCATACCGGTATCGACCGCCTAACTATTTCAAAGGTGAGCAAAATTTTAAAAAAATCTTTTCTTTGGTTCGTAGTAATTGTGGGTGCAAGCGTAGTGACGTTTGGCGCTCAGCGCTTTGCGCCCTTGGCGCACGACCCGCAAGGCGCAAGCTGTTGCCAGCAGGCGGGGTTGGTAAACCCCGGCTTGCAGTTGGTCTATCTTGCCTTTGCTTATGAAAGCGCGACACGCAGTGTTGGCTCACAACTCTGGCGTCGAGATTTTGTCTTGGCTCTCGAAAAGCGTCGTGCCAAGCGCCAGGCACGGCTCGTGCTCAAGACTGCTTCTCACAGCGTATTGCCCTTAGCTTTGCTTAAGGCAGGGGCTCATTAGGCTTGAGTGATTTCGAATCCAAATATAGTTTTCAAGATTATTTTTAGTATCACCTGGTGAGCCAGCAGATAGTGCAACATCTTTGTCAAAAAGTTAACTATTATTGGTTTAACAATTGCACCGAGTTGCATGATTGGCGGATAAAAAGAATGGATCGCACCGAACGCTTCTATAAGATTCAAGCCATGCTCATGGCCAAACCTTCGGTCACAATGAAGCAGATGCAAGACGCGCTTGAGGTATCTCGCGCAACGTTAAATCGTGATTTGGCTTACATGCGTGATCGGCTCAATATCCCCTTTGCCTGGGATGCCACGCTTCGCGGCTATGCCATGACGCGTCAACCAACAGACGATAAAACCTTTGAGTTGCCTGGCGTATGGTTTAACCAGCAAGAGATCCATTCACTTCTGACCATGATCGAGTTGATCTCAAAGCTCGAACCTGGTGGCTTACTATTGCCACACGTGGCCCCGTTCAAGGCCCGGCTTGAAGGCTTGTTAGACGAAGGCATCGGCAGTTCAAAAGAAGCCATGAGCCGCATTCGCATTTTGCCGATGGCACAGCGTCAAGTTTCGGGCGATTATTTTCAAATGATTGCGCATGCCTTGGTGCAACGCAAACAGCTCGATATCAAACACTTTGCGCGTCAAACCGGGCAGACCACTGAACGACAGGTGTCACCTCAACGCTTGGTCTATTACCGCGACAATTGGTACATGGATGCCTACTGTCATCTGCGCGAAGGCCTGCGCAGCTTTGCCTTGGATGCGTTGAGTGGCGTGCAACTCGTCGATAGGGCGGCCAAGAACGTGCCCGAGGCAGAGTTACGCGAGATCTTCGAAACCAGCTACGGAATTTTTTCAGGTAAAAATCAACAAGTGGCTAAACTGAAGTTCACGCCCTTCAGAGCCCAATGGGTCGCACGCGAAGTCTGGCATCCTGAGCAGGTTGGTGAAGTACACCCTGATGGCAGTTACACACTAGAAGTACCGTATGGCGAAGACCGGGAGCTTATTCAAGACATCTTGCGCCAAGGCCCAGATGTTGAAGTCGTTGCGCCAGTTGCACTAAAGAAGAAAGTCAAAGAGACGGTGAAAAATATTTTGAGGCTGTATTAAAACAATGAACCTTGCCTACTTTAAAGAGCGCTTTCACAATACCGAGTCAGCGTATCTGCTTGCCAGACGGGCAAATAACCCTGACTTAAATCCCTTTGCGCGACAGGCCATTGAGCAAATCATCATTGAACGAGGCGAGTCGTTGCCCGCACTGGTCTCTACAAATCATGTCGAGTCGCAGGCAGTGAAAGGTTCTAAAGTGGCCAAGCTTTGGCGCGTTGTACACGCGATGCCTAAAGTATTCACACTGAGGGCTGTGCGTGTTGGGCGGGATAAACGGTTTTTTGCAGTGTTAGCGATCAGCGCAGTGGTGATGGCTGTCGCGCTTAGCGATAGTGTCGCTCCGCTTGAAACGTTTTTTGAGGATACGAACGCAAACAGGTGGTATGTGTATGGCCTGATCCGTCATGACGACTTTGATCAGTTGCAGAAAACATTAGCAGCCTACAACATTCAAGTCAGGTCTCGTGGATGCATCGTTGGTGGTGACGAATATAAAAAGGATATGCAGAACAATCAACGAGTCTACGAATCTGCCTCAGAAGATTTAAAACAACTGCTGGGCAAGCCAAGGACTCCCATTTAAAGATGAGTAAAAAACTCTTATTGGCAGCGGTACTAACTTTTCTTGCAATTGCCCTAGGCGTGGCGTTTTACTCTGACGGATCTCTTGCGGGAGCGCGGACTTATTATCTTGGTAACGTAGTTCTTGGATCTATTGTTTGCTACCCACTAGCAGTCGCAGTAGTGGTTTGGGAACACCGATCATCAAGGGTGTTGAAACACTGTTCAGCGGGCGCAGGGTTGCTCATTACTTTAATCTTAATCTGGATCATGGGGCCAGTTGCCGCTATGCCGTCCGACCTCAAAACCTCTGTTGCAGTGATCGACAGATTGATACTTATCTTATCTTGTTTTATTTTTTCATCAGCATTAATTTCAATAATTGGGCGACTTTCGATAAGGCTATTGAAGCTCCTTTACAACTTGAGCTTGACGCTGACGCAACTCAACAAGGTCTTGCCCAATTCGTCTTCTACGCGCAATTCGCAATATACTTAGCGCAATCGAATCGCAAAAGACGATCGCGCTCAGGAGACCCTCATGCAAGTACACGAACTCGTTGCCCGTTTTGCCAAGGCCAGCGCTAGCAGTAACCCAATGAAGGCTGCGCGCGAAGAGCTCGAAGCGCTGCGCGGGGATATCGACGCCGTCGATGAAGCCCTGCGGTTTGTCTCCGGTACGGGCGGTAATGCGCGGCAGGTGTTTTATCGCTCGCCGTCGATCTCGCTGCTGAAAGTTTGCTTTCCTGCCGGGCGTCGTACGCCACCCCATGACCACGGTACTTGGGCCACGATTCTTTTGTTCTCGGGTGAAGAAAAAAACACCCTGTATCGCACTGAAAACGGAACACTGCGCAAGGCAAGCGAAGTGACGCTCACGCGCGGCTCGATTTTGCCAATGCTCGCCGACACTGTGCATGTTGCTGAGTGCCTGGGTACAGAGCCCGCCATCGGCTTGCATGTTTACGGTGGCGATATCCTCGATCTGCCGCGCCGTATGTGGCACCCTGAAACGCTAGAAGCGCATGCTCTGGATTTGACGTTGTATGAGTCGTTTGCGCAGGCCGCCTCTAAGGCCGACCGGGCGCCGCTCAGTTGAATGTCAGAAAATCGCTGTCGCGAGTTGCTGACGGCTCGTCGATCTCGCTTATGTTGGATCTGAGTCAAATAGCTTCGAGTGAAA
>CAIZGG010000506.1 GCA_903932425.1 uncultured beta proteobacterium
GCTGACTGCATCACAAACCGCCTGAGGTGCTGAAATCTCAGGTTTTTTGCTTTTGGTCCGCGGGAGGGATTCTAACCGCCATATAAATAATTAAGATTAAATTAGCAAATGAATCATAAACCCCTTTTAGCGGGCTGCGGGATTCATTTACTTTTTGCATAACCACACCATAACGCTCACTTTACGTTGACTTGGAAGGTTAAGCTGGCTTATCATTGTTACCAACACGGCTCGCTCCTCTACGTTGAAAGACGCACGGGCGGGTTTTCTTTTTTGTGTTTCCAGAAATGGTCTCGACGTACAACAAACCTCACCTCTCTTTCCAGCAACAACTGGAGTTGCTCAAAGCCAGGGGGCTTGAGGTGACGGCTGACGTTGCCGCATTGGCTTACCTAACCCGGATCGGCTACTACCGTCTGAGCGCATACTGGTATCCCCTTCGCCTCCCGCTTATCACCCAGAATCCGGTCACCCAAAAGATTACAGTCACGAGGCTAGACCAATTCAAGCCCGAGATTAAATTCGAACACGTCCTGAGCATGTACGTATTTGACAAACGGCTGCGTCTTTTACTTCTCGATGCCATCGAACGCGTTGAAGTTGCAGTGCGAGTTGATGTATCGCATGTGCTGGGAGGACGCGATACCTTTGCCCATACAAACGCAGGGATGCTGCACGGTAACTTCACGAAAAAGCCGAAGCCAAACGGCCAGACAGCACATCAAGACTGGATCACGAAATACAACAAGGTTCTCGCACGTTCAAAAGAGGTGGGTATTTCACGGCATCGTGACCGGTCATTTCACCAAAGCGTGACCGCCATTTCATCAAAGCGTGACCGGTGATTTCACCAAAAGCGTGACCGAGGCGGTGCAGTTGCATGAGTAGTTGAAGGTAGTAGCCTGTTTGTTTTTCATAAGCGAGCCGGCGATGCCTCAGGACAGACTATCCATGCGCAAGATTAGAGACGTACTTCGATATCGCTATAGCGCCAAGCTCAGCTTGGAGGCTACTGCACGAGCACTAAAGATATCCAAGGGTGTGGTCGCCAAGTACATCAAACTGGCTACCATCGCCGGCATCAGTTGGCCCATTCCTGAAGAGCTCAACGACCGCGATCTTGAGCGACTGCTCCTGCGCCAAGGTCCGTACAAGGAACCAACGTACGCCGAGCCAGATCACGCACAGACCCATCAAGAGCTTAAAAAGAAAGGCGTAACGCTACTTTTACTGTGGGAGGAGTACCAGCAAACGGTGGGCGTTCGGGCCTACCAATACACAGCGTTCTGTATTCACTACCGCGCTTGGGCTGCGACGCTCAAGCTCTCAATGCGCCAGGTCCACCGCGCGGGCGAGAAGCTCTTTGCAGATTACGCTGGGCCAATGGTCCCCGTCATTGATGCTAGCACTGGGGCGATCACGTGGGCTAGCATCTTTGTCGCCTGCCTCGGCGCATCAAGCTATACCTTTGCATGTGCCACACCGGGCCAAACCCAAACTGATTGGTTGGCAGGGTTGAGTCGTGCAATGCGATTTAACGGTGGCGTGACGACCATGATCGTTCCAGACAATCCCCGCTCGTTAATTAAAAATGCTGATGCCTACGAGCCAGAATTGAATAGAGCTACGGCTGAGTTTGCTCAACACTACGGGACAATCATTCTTCCTGCCCGGCCAAGAAAGCCACAGGATAAGGCCAAAGTCGAGTCAGGTGTACAAGTCGTAGAGCGCTGGATTCTTGCGCGCCTGAGACATCATCGGTTTTTCTCCATCGCTGAAGTCGATGCTGCCGTTGCCCGCCTACTGCCAGCACTGAACGAGCGGGCTTTTAAAAAACTGCCAGGCTCGCGTAAAGAAGCCTTTGAGCAACTCGATCGTGCTCACCTGCGTGCGTTACCCGCCACACCCTACGTCATTGCGGACTGGAAGTACGCGCGCGTGAACATCGACTACCACATTGAGCTTGATAAACACTACTACAGCGTGCCCTATAACCTTGTACGCACAGAGGTGGAGCTGCGGATCACGCGCAGCATGCTCGAGGTGTTCAGCAATGGGGTTCGTGTAGCGAGCCATGCTCGCAACATGCACAAAGGCCATTACTCAACACGCCCTGAACATATGCCCGCCGCACATCAGGCTCATGCCGGATGGACCCCAGCAAAGCTATTAGCCTGGGCCACTAAGATCGGACCACATACCGCAATACTGGTCGAACGGCTCTTGCTCGAGAAGAAGCACCCAGAGCAGGCCTACCGTGCAGGCTTGGGGTTGATGCGCGTAGCGCGCGAGAACGGCTCCGCTCGGATGGAGGCGGCCTGCGCACGCGCAACCGGGCTAGGTTCGCATCAATATAAGTCAGTCGCCTCGATTCTTAAAAAGGGACTAGACAAACAACCGTTACCGGTCAAACAAGTTGCACTGCCGTTACCCAATCACGCCAATGTGCGTGGCCCCATGTATTACCAACCCTTGGAGATCGATCAATGTTGACCGAGCACACACTGAATACACTTAAGACCTTGCGCCTGCCCGGCATGGCCGCCGCCTTTGAAGACCAACAGATAAATTGCGCAGCCCAAAGCCTCTCATTCGACGAGCGGTTTGGCATGCTCGTTGACTGTGAGCTGACCTGGCGCGAGAATCGCAGACTTAAAAGACTGCTAAGTGAGGCACGGCTCAAATCCTCACAAGCGTGCGTCGAAGATATCCAATACGGCGCAGGCCGCAAACTGGACAAGTCCTTGATGGCACAGCTCTCGAACTGCCAATGGATCCACAACCACCAAAACCTTATTTTGACCGGTGCCACAGGGTGCGGTAAGACATGGCTCTCGTGTGCGTTGGGTAATGCGGCTTGCCGCCAAGGCTTATCGGTTGCTTATGTCCGAACGCCTCGCTTATTTGAGGAGCTACGCATCGCCCACGGTGATGGCAGCTTCGCTAAACGTCTGAGTGCGCTGGCAAAGACCGACTTGCTGATTCTTGATGACTGGGGTCTAGCTCCACTTGAACAGAGCTCAAGAAACGATCTGCTCGAAGTCCTCGATGACCGGGTGGCTACGCGCTCAACCCTCATTACCAGCCAGTTACCCACTGAACATTGGCACGATTACCTCAACGATCCGACCCTAGCAGACGCCATCCTAGATCGGGTGCTTCACGCGGCACATAAAATTAGCTTAAGCGGTGAATCCCTACGCAAACAGACCAAAACCATCACAAAATGATGTTTTTCCAACCAAACACCGCGCCGAAGCAACGATTTCATATCATCGTGACCGATGATTTCACGAAAGCGTGACCGTTTCGGATAAGATTAATCATTAACTATGCAACCTAACCGCATCGGTCACGCTTTCGCGAAACCACCGGTCACGTTCAGTGAA
>CAIZGG010000507.1 GCA_903932425.1 uncultured beta proteobacterium
CCGAATCTGCCGAGCATATAATCCGAATCTGCCGGACATATAATCCGAATTTGCCGTTATAATGTAGTTTATGATCAACTACATACCTCCATTTCCACGCTTAATCGAGCCTCGTATTCGTGAGGCCTTGCTCGATACTCCTGTGGTCTTGATCCTAGGGCCGCGTCAGGCTGGTAAAACCACTCTTGTGCGGCAAATGGCGGGCGCCACGATGCGCTATGTGACGTTAGACGATGCGGCTTCCTTGCTATCGGCTCAGCGAGATCCCGAGGGATTTGTAAAAGGTTTAGATCGAGCGGTGATTGATGAGATTCAACGCGCGCCCGAACTCCTTCTGGCCATCAAGAAGTCCGTCGACCAAGATCGTCGACCCGGCCGGTTTTTGCTTACAGGTTCTGCCAATCTCATGGCCTTGCCGGCTGTGGCTGATTCGCTCGCTGGCCGGATGGAAACCCTGTGCCTGCTACCACTTTCACAAAGTGAAATGAATGGTGCGACTACCAACTGGCTGGATAGTATGTTTGCCGGAAAAGTGCCTCAGTCAAAACCAGTAGCGGTTGTTCAGACGATGGTTGAGCGCGCACTTCGCGGAGGATATCCAGAGGTTGTGGCGCGCCCCACGGCTCGCAGAAGGACTGCTTGGGGGCTACAGTACACGGGCGCCATTCTTGCGCGCGACGTGCGCGACTTGGTGAATATCGAAAAATTAGATCTATTACCTAGATTTTTGAGTGCCTTGGCTCAAACATCTGGTCAGGTATGTAATCTCACACAGCTCGGTGGTCAACTCGGGATCGATCAAAAAACAGTTTCAAAATACATTGGTATTTTTGAGCAAATGTATTTGCTCAAAAAGGTGAACTCGTGGGCAAATAACCGACTCAGTCGTGTATTGAAAGCGCCAAAATTACAGTTTATTGATTCTGGATTGCTAGCAATCTTGGCCGACGTGTCGCCCGCTGTAATCGAACAAGATCGTTGTCGCTTTGGCAGCATCCTCGAGTCGTTTGTTTTTAGTGAGCTGCTCAAGCATCGCACCACGGCAGAGGGCCGTTATCAAATATTTTACTATCGCGATCGCGACCAATACGAGGTTGATTTTGTAATTGAAAACGCTGCCGGTGACATCCTTGGGATCGAAGTGAAATCGCACTCAAGCGTCAAAGCGCGCGACCTAAGAGGTTTGCAGCGGTTAGCTTCACTCGCTAGTGAGAAATTTAAAGGCGGCTATGTGTTGTACGACGGCGAGCAAATTTTGCCTTTGGGTGAGCGTCAGTGGGCAATACCGATTTCTAGTTTTTGGGGTGCTGTTGGTTAACGTGCTGGCGCAAGCCCACCGCGTCATCAAGCAAGCATTCACCGCCCTTTGGCAGTATGCTAAATTCAATCAAAATCATTACAAAAACCGTGATCGGAGACGAGTAAAGAGTGCATCACCGTTGGCTTTGTCACGACTTTTGTGTCTGAGGCCTTGAGGCATGCCGTGGCAAACAGTAGATGCTTGCGCGATGTGTTGAGTGGGTGATTGGCTGACTGACTGTCATTGGATACGGCATACTAAATTTTGACAAAATAAGTTATCAATCAGAGACCCGTGCTATGCCCTTAGATACAACGATCGCTCAACTTTTTGCCAAAATGGCCGCTGCGGGTCGACCCGCCTTATCTGCTGGGTCGCCCCAAGACGCCAGAGACATGACCGCAGCCACGCGCGCGGCGCTTGGTAAGGGGCCTGACATTTATCAGGTCAAAGATTTAACGATCCCGACGCGTGCGGGTTCAGTAGCGGCGCGACTGTTTATGCCCAGTGCAGAAGTAAAGGGGCTGATCGTTTACCTGCACGGTGGCGGCTGGGTGATTGGTACGATCGATGATTTTGATGCGATGGCACGCGCTTTGGCCAAGCGTAGTCAGTGCGCAGTGCTGCTGCCCGACTATCGCTTAGCGCCCGAGCATCCTTTCCCAGCAGGGATCAATGATAGCGAAGACGCGATTGTGTGGGCGTCTGAACATATGCAAGACTTGGTGGGCGCAACAGTGCCGTTGCTTGTTGGTGGTGATAGCGCGGGCGGTAATTTGGCTGCCGTGGCAACGCATTCGTTGCTCGGTCGCGTAGCCATCAAGGGCCAATTGTTGATTTACCCCGTGACTGACCATAACCTCAACACCGAGTCATATCAAAATTTCAGCGACGGTATGCAGTTGACCAAACGCGACATGCAATGGTTTTTTGAAAACTATGCGCCGGCCTCGTTGCATGGCGATCCAAAAATTTCACCGATGGCGCAACAGAATATTGAAGGCTTACCGCGTACCGTGGTGTTGACCTCAGAGTATGACGTCTTGCGTGATGATGGCGAGCTCTATGCCAAGAAATTAATTTCGGCCGGTGTACCAGTTATCACAAGACGTATCGCAGGCTTGCCTCACGGTTTTATTCGCCTCTACAACATTGTTGAGGCTGCAGATCAAGCGATGACAACGATTGCTCAGGATTTGAATACTTTGCTTCAATAGCGAATTCAGCCTAAAGGCTGAGTGCGAAATGCTCTAAAGTTTGAAGGATGAGGCGTATGAATGCGGTGCATGGCCAGAGACTGATCCCTGTTCGTGCGAATGCGTATTTATAAGCAGTCGGCAGGCAAGATAACGATTTCTTTGCAACAGAAAGATGAGAGAAGAGGCACGCAGATGAAAACCTACAATCACTACATCGATGGCCAATATGTTGAACCCATTGGTCAAAAATGGATCGATAGCATTGACCCCTATCAAGGTAAGCCCTGGGCGCGTATCCCCCAAGGCTGTGCGCAAGACGTCGATCGTGCGGTGGCCGCTGCCTCGCGTGCGATGCGTGAAGGTCCCTGGTCAAAAATGACTGCGACTGAACGCGGCAAACTCATGATCCGCTTAGCCGACCTTGTTACAAAGCATGCAGAGCGCTTAGCAGAAATCGAGGTGCGTGATAACGGTAAGCTGATGGCTGAGATGCGCGGTCAGGTGAACTATCACCCTGAATGGTTTCGTTATTACGGCGGCTTGGCTGACAAGATCGAAGGTGCGGTCATGCCGATCGACAAGCCAGACATGTTCGCCTTTACCCGCTACGAGGCGGTTGGTGTCGTGGGTGTCTTAACAGCCTGGAATTCGCCCTTGTTGTTTATCGCCTGGAAGTGCGCGGCTGCCATTGCAGCAGGGTGCGCTGTGGTGATCAAACCCTCTGAGTTTGCGTCAGTATCAACGCTTGAGTACGCGGCGTTGACAAAAGAAGCTGGATTTCCAGATGGTGTGTTTAACGTTGTTACGGGTTATGGCGCTGAGGCGGGCTCGGCCTTGGTCGATCATCCTCAGGTTGCCAAGATTACCTTCACTGGCTCTGACGTGACCGGCGCAAAAATTTATGCCCAGGCTGCTCAGTCAATGAAACGGGTCTCGCTTGAGCTGGGTGGCAACGCGCCGTTCCTCGTCTTCGATGATGCGGATCTCGACGACGCGATCGCGGCCATCAGTGTTGCCAAGTACCGCAACGCGGGGCAGACGTGCATCAGCGCCAATCGCGTGCTGGTGCAGGCCGGTATCCAC
>CAIZGG010000508.1 GCA_903932425.1 uncultured beta proteobacterium
AGTTTGGCAGGGTTTTTTTCGATACGCCAACCGTAATCATCGGGCAGCGCCCTTGCAAGACCACGCAACGAAAAAACTGCCCCTTGGACTGCAAGTTAATGGTGTGTTCGTACGCTCCCGAGACCACATCAGCGCTACCGCCGACAACGGCCTGCAGCGACTTTGAGCCACCCGCAAAATCAGAAATCTTAACGTCAAGACCCTCATCTTTGAAGTAGCCGAGTTGCTCAGCAATCGTCAGAGCTTGGTAATAGGTGCCAACCTTACCGCCAACTGCAATGTGCACGCTGGTTTTTTCGAGTTTTTGCGCAAGCAGTAACGAGGGGGTCGCGGACAAAATTCCAGCGGTGCCCACATACTGAAGCAACTGACGGCGTGAAATTGACATGTGTGTCCTTCCTAATATTTTTTGATAGGCTATTTAAGCACAGGGTCAGAACTTAGGAAACGCTGTTTACCCTCAAAAAGCCACTAGCTGAAAGTCTTTTGAGCTAGGCAGCACGACCAAAGTGCCTTCGACGCCTTCTGCGTTCGTGCAACTTGGCCTAGCCTGCCGTCCCTCGCTCGCGCTCGCGGGATGACGTCTACTAGCGAGACTGCTCGCGACTCAGGTAGGCTTGCGCTCTAGCAGAGCCCAGGCGACGGTACCTGCGTCAACGTATTCAATTTCGCTGCCCGCTGGCACGCCACGCGCCAAGCGTGTGACTTTGATACCTTTCACACGCAAGGCCTCTGACAAATAATGGGCTGTCGTCTCACCTTCGGCAGTGAAATTTGTCGCTAGGATGACTTCTTGCACCAACCCGTTCGTGGCTCGTTCAAGCACTCGATCAAAATCAAGTTCATCGGGGCCAGTCCCTTCAAGCGGCGCGAGGCGCCCCATCAAGACGTAATAAAGGCCCTGATAGCCCTGAGTCGCCTCAATCGAGTTTTGATCCGCAGGCGTCTCAACAATACACAGAAGGCTCGAGTCACGCTCTGTGTGTTCACAGGTTGCGCACACCGGCGTTTCGGTAAAACCATTGCACAGTTCGCAATGTTGCAAGCGCTGTACCGCATCGGTCAGCGCTTGGCCGAGTTGCTGCGCGGCCTTGAGATCGTGTTGCAACAAGTGGTACGCCATTCGGCGCGCAGTACGTGCGCCTACGCCAGGCAAGCGGCGCAAAGCCTCGACCAAGGCCAAGAGCGGTTGCGGTTCAGCCGACGGACGGGTCATCAGAACGGCAATTTCATCCCAGGTGGCAAGGGCATGCCAGCCGTCACGCCAGCCATTTTTTCTTGAGAGGTCGCCTCAGCCTTACGCAAAGCATCATTAAACGCAGCTGCAACCAAATCTTCAAGCATATCTTTATCGTCGGCCAGCAGGCTTGGATCGATCACGACACGCTTAACGTCATGACGGCAGGTCATCGTGACTTTGACGAGACCGCCGCCCGCGGCGCCTTCGACCAAAATCTCTGCTAAAGCGTCTTGCGCTTTTTTCATATTCTCTTGCATTTGTTGCGCTTGACGCATCAAACCGGCAATTTGCCCTTTCATCA